>JAGQSE010000138.1 GCA_020439725.1 Acidobacteriota bacterium | reverse complement strand
TGCCCGGCTACCTGCAGGAACTGGGGCGCGACAGCAACACCGAAACCTTCGTCGCCCTGCGCACGCAGATCGACAACTGGCGCTGGTCCGGTGTGCCCTTCTATCTGCGCACCGGCAAGCGCATGAGCCACCGGGTCTCGGAGATCATCATCCAGTTCAAAAAGGTCCCCCACCTGCTGTTCAAAGACCAGGCGGGAATCATCCAAGACAACCGGCTGGTGATCCGCCTGCAACCGGACGAGAGCATCAAGCTGGCGCTGATGATCAAGACTCCCGGCGCACGCATGGCGCTGCGCCGCGTGCACCTCAACCTGAACATGGCGGACACCTTCGAGGAGCGTCCCGCCATGGCCTACGAGCGCCTGCTGATGGACATCATCCGCGGCAACGCGACCCTCTTCATGCACCGCTCCGAGGTCGAGGAAGCCTGGCGCTGGATCGAGACCATCCTCGACGGCTGGGAGGAGCGCGGCGACCGGCCGCGCTGGTACAGCGCCGGCACCTGGGGTCCCCCCGAGTCCATCGCCCTGGTGGTGCGCGACGAGCGGGCCTGGTACGAGCATCTGGTCTGAGCCCATGGCCGTCGTCGAGCACCGCTATCCCGATCCGGAAAGCCTGGGCCATGCCCTCGCCGAGCGCCTGGGCCGCGACCTGGGAGCTGCCGTCGCCGATCGCGGTCGCGCCTCGCTGGTGGTCTCCGGTGGCACCACTCCGCTCCCGCTCTTCCGGGCCTTGGCGGGTCTCGAGCTGCCCTGGAACCGCGTCACCGTGACGCTGGCGGACGAGCGCTGGGTGGCGCCGACCGATCCGGCGTCGAACGAGCGCCTGGTCCGCGAGACCCTCCTCGAGGGCCGGGCCGCAGCGGCGCGCTTCGTCGGTCTCAAGACCCGCGACCGCACCCCGGAGACCGCGGTCGCCGCCTGCGAGGCGGCCCTCGCCGAGATCTCGCGGCCCTTCGACGCGGTGGTCCTCGGCATGGGGAGCGACGGTCACACCGCCTCGCTCTTCCCCGGCGCCCCCGAGCTCGCCCAGGGCCTCGATCCCGCGAGCGGCCGCCGTTGCGTCGCGGTCCACCCCGGGGGCGAGCTGCCACCGCGGATGAGCCTGACGCTCCCGGCCCTGGTCGACAGCCGCAGTCTCCACCTCCACTTCACCGGCGACGCCAAGCTCGAGGTCTACCGCCGGGCCCTCGAGGACGGTCCCGTCGAAGAGATGCCCATCCGGGGCGTCCTCCGTGGTGCCGGCCGACGGCTCGAGCTGTGGTGGTCACCCTGAAACAGCGCCCCACGGCGCCCGCCGGCTCGCGGCCCGGATAGACTCGGCAGCCGAAGAGCCTCCGGCCTGCAAGTTCTTTCGGGAGACCGATCATGAGCGAATCCCCCCGCCCCCGCCGCCTCTACCTCGTCGGTGGTGTCATCGTCGTCGCCGTCGCCCTGTGGCTGCTGCTCGAGGCCGCCGGCCTGCCGGTGCCCGAGCTGGCCCGCTGGTGGCCGGTCTTCGTGATCCTCGGCGGCCTGGCCTCGCTGGCGGACTTCTTCGTCGGCAGCCGCGAGGCGGGCTCCATCGGCAAGGGGGTCTTCGGCATCGGTGTCGCCTGTCTCTGCCTCGGCTTCACCGTCGGCAGCCTGTCCTGGAGCCACGTCGGATCCTGGGCACCGGCTCTGCCGCTGATCTTCGGCGCCGCCTTCCTGGCAGCCTGGATCGCCGACGGCTTCGAGACCTCTGGCTTCCTGGTGGCCGGTCTCGTCGGCGTCGGGCTGGGGCTGACCTTCTATGGCTTCCACTACGACTGGCTGGCGCGCATCCTGCCGTCACCGGCGGTGCTGTGGGGGATCCTGCTGCTGATCCTCGGCGCGTTCCTGCTGTGGCGGAACTTCCGGCCCAAGAGCGGTCCCGGCGAGGGTTGAGGCTGGACTAGAATCCCCGCATCATGACGCGACCCGCCAGCTATCCCGACGACGAGCGGATGCGGCGCGTGTTCAACATCCTCGAGCGGCGTATCGAGGAGCGTTGGGGCGTGCCGGTCTTGATCCGCGATGTTCCCGACCCCTTCACCGGCGACCTCGACGGTGCCGAGATCGCCGTCGATCACGACCTCGAGATCGAGGATGCGCTCTTCATCCTGGTGCATCTTTTCGGTCACACGGTGCAGTGGAACCTGTCCGCTGAGGCCCGCGACATCGGCGGTGCGGTCGAGGCCAACCCCAGCGACGAGCGCCTCGCCGCCCTCGAAGCCTACGAGCGCGAGGCCTGCCGCTACAGCCTGACGCTGCTTCACGAGGCCGGCGTCCACGACTTCGACCAATGGCTCGCTGACTTCTCGCATTGCGACTTCGCCTATCTCGCCCACTTCTACCGTACCGGCGAGAAGCGTCCCTTCCGCTCTTTCTGGCGCAACGGCACCCCCATTCTCAGCCCCTTGCCCCTGCCGGCCTTTCACCCTACCCGCTGGGTCGCTCGTAGCGACGGCGTCGTGATCTGAGGCCCGCCGCAGGCAGAGCCCCCGATCGATCCGGAAAAGCTTCCTCTCCGGGGTCGAAGGAGGGCCTGGAGTGTCCCTCTTTGGGTTACTTCGATCACTCGCTATTTGAGAACCTAATTCACCGAGCCCCTGGGCTCGAGGAGGTAGTCATGAAGTTCTTCCCGCGCTCTTGGACGATCCGGATTCTCCTGGCGGCCGTGCTGCTCGCTGCTCTTTCCATTCCCTTCCTGGGCTCGTCCTCGGAGGCGGCGATCGCCGGACCGTCGATCTGCGTCTACTACAGCGACGCGACGCATACGACGGCGGTCGGCGCCCGGGGAAGGGGTTGCTGCGGCGAGGTGATCAGCTGGGGAATCACCTCGCCCTACGTGCACTGTGAGCGCCTCTACTGTCCGACGGTGATCTGTCCGCAGTAGGGGGACTCGGGCACCGTACCCAAATCCCTCGCCTTCTAAATCAGAAATGTGGCCGGTGCCCCTACCTCTCTCGACGGGGCACCGGCAAGGTTTGACGGTGAGATCGTCAGTCGCGCAGCAAATGCAGGAGGCGGAAGGCGGGAATGACGGGTTGGAGGCGGGCGGCGCGGCGGACGGCGTTCAGGCGGCCGGCCTGCTCTTCGGAGAGGAGGGCCTCGAACTGGTCGGTGGCGCTCTGTCCCAGGGCGCGGATCTGCTGTCGGAGGTCGCGGATCTGGAGGACCAGGTCGCCGACGGCGCCGGCGTCCGGGTCAT
>JAGQSE010000137.1 GCA_020439725.1 Acidobacteriota bacterium | reverse complement strand
CGGGTGGCGGGCTCGTCGAAGGTCGAGGACACGACCTCGCCCTGAACCGAGCGCTGCATGTCGGTGACCTCCTCGGGCCGCTCGTCGATGAGCAGCACGATGAGCACGACCTCGGGATGGTTCTTGGCCACCGAGTGGGCGAGGGACTGGAGCAACATCGTCTTGCCGGTACGCGGCGGCGCGACGATCAGCGCGCGCTGCCCCTTGCCCATGGGGGTGGTCAGGTCCATGACCCGCGACGACATGTCCCCGGCGACCTCGAGACGCAGCCGCTCGAGCGGATACAGCGGCGTCAGGTTGTCGAAGAAGATCTTGTTGCGCGAAACCTCGGGGTGCTCGAAGTTGACCGCCTCGACCTTGATCAGGGCGAAGTAGCGCTCGCCTTCCTTGGGCTGTCGGACCTGACCGGAAACGGTATCGCCGGTGCGCAGGTCGAAGCGCCGGATCTGGCTCGGGCTGACGTAGATGTCGTCGGGACCCGGCAGGTAGTTGTACTCGGGCGCCCGGAGGAAGCCAAAGCCGTCGGGCAGGCACTCGAGGACCCCCTCGGCGAAGATCAATCCGCTCTTCTCGGTTTGCGCCTGGAGGATCTTGAAGATCAGCTCCTGCTTGCGCATTCCCGCGGCGCCTTCGACTCCGAGCTCCTTGGCGACCTCGGTCAGCTGCGAGATGCTCATCTCCTTGAGCGCTCGGATGTCGAGCGCGTCGGAGTTTTCCTTCTTGGATTTACGCTGTGCGGCTCTTGGCATTTTCTTCCTCTTGTACGCCGTCCGTTCCTACTCTGACCGTAGGTGGAGGTCGATTTCCCTCCACAATTCCTTGATGCCGTCGCCGGAACGTGCCGAAACCGGGATGACTTTGACGTCGTCTCCGAGCTGCAAGGTTCGCCGGATGGCGTCGAGGGCGGACCTGCGGCGGTTGTTGGAGAGTCGGTCGGACTTGGTAGCGGCCACGACGATCCGGGCTCCGAAGGCGCTGAGGTAGTCCCAGGCTTCGAGGTCCAGCTGTGTCGCGCCGACCTTCGAATCGACGAGCAGAACGACGAGGGCGCCCGGCAGGGAAGCCCTACAGTAGGCGTCGACGGCGGCCGCCCACGCCTCCCGCTCCTTGAGCCCGGCCTTGGCGTAGCCGTAACCGGGCAAATCAACGAAATAGAACCGGCGATTGACCAGGAAGTAGTTGGCCGCCCTGGTCCGGCCGGGCGTCGAGCTGATCCTCGCCAACCCCTTGCGTCCAAGCAAGCGATTGAGGAGGCTCGACTTACCGACGTTGGAACGCCCGACGAAGGCCACCTCCGGGCGGCCGTCGCGTAGGAGCTCCCGACTCGAGGGAGCCGAACGGATGAACTCCGCTGAGTCGATCTTCAATGTCTTCGCAGTCCACTGCCCACCGCGCCGAAAGCGGCCTTGCCGTGGTGAGGGTTGCCAAACCTCTAGGCTTCGGGAGGAGGCTCAGGTTGTGACAACTGGACCGTTGGGCCCTTCGACCGGGAGGCCGGGAGAGCCGGTGGAGCTTAATGAGCCAGGGAATCCGATCCTACCGGAGGCTCGGAGGAAGTCTCTTCGAACGAGCCTTTGGACTTCGCGGGCAACGAGGCGACCTCCGAGTCCAGGGCCATTCGCAGGACCTCGTCCATCGATTCTACAAGATGGAAGTCGAGGATGTCCCGCACTTCGGCCGGGATGTCCTCAAGGTCTTTTTCGTTTTCCTTCGGGAGGATGACTTCGGTGATGCCCGCCCGATGGGCAGCCAACACCTTATCCTTGATTCCGCCCACTGGCAAGACCTTGCCGCGCAAGGTGATCTCCCCGGTCATCGCCAAGTCCTTGCGCACCGGCGCCTTGCACAGCGCCGAGACCAGCGCCGTGGCCATGGTGATGCCGGCGGAGGGGCCGTCCTTGGGGATCGCGCCCTCGGGCACGTGGATGTGCAGGTCCACCTTCTCGGTGAACTCGGGATCGACGCCCAGGACTTCGGCACGGCTGCGCAGGTAGGACACCGCCGCGCGGGCCGACTCCTGCATCACCTCCCCCAGCTTGCCGGTGAGGGTCAGCTTGCCTTTGCCCTTCATCACCCCGACCTCGGTCTCGAGCAGCTCGCCGCCGGTCTCGGTCCAAGCCAGCCCCGTGACCACGCCGATCTCGGGGTGGTGGTGGAGCTGCCAGGGCCGGTACTTGGCCTGACCGAGGAACTCGAAGAGGGTGTCCGGCGTCAGGGTGACCTCGAAGCCCTCCCCCTCCTTGACCACACGCCGGGCGAGCTTGCGGCAGACCGCACCGATCTGCCGCTCGAGGTTCCGGACCCCCGCCTCGCGGGTGTACTTCTCCACCAGAGTACGGATCGTCTCGTCCTCGAAGCGGACGTGCTCGGGCTTGAGGCCGTGGTCGCCGAGCTGCTTGCGCACCAAGAACTGCCGGGCGATCTCGAGCTTCTCCATCAGCGTGTAGCCGGAGAGCTGGATCACCTCCATGCGGTCGCGAAGCGGCGCCGGGATGGTGTGGACGACGTTGGCGGTGGCGATGAACATGACCTTCGACAGGTCGTACTCGACGTCGAGGTAGTGATCGACGAAAGAGTCGTTCTGTTCCGGGTCGAGGACCTCGAGGAGCGCCGAGGACGGGTCGCCGCGGAAGTCCATCGACATCTTGTCGATCTCGTCGAGGAGGAAGACCGGGTTGACCGTTCCGGCCTTCTTCATCATCTGGATGATCTGGCCCGGGAAGGCACCGATATAGGTGCGGCGGTGACCGCGGATCTCGGCCTCGTCTCGGACACCGCCGAGCGAGAGGCGGACGAACTTGCGGCCCGTCGCGCGCGCGATGGACTTGGCGAGAGACGACTTGCCGACGCCCGGCGGGCCGACGAAGCAGATGATCGAGCTCTTGGTCTGGCCGACCAGCTGGCGCACCGCGAGGAACTCGAGGATGCGCTCCTTGATCTTGTCGAGGCCGTAGTGGTCCGAGTTCAGGACCTCTTCCGCCTTGTCGAGATCCTTCATCTCCCGCGACCGCTTCTTCCACGGCACGGTGACCAGCCAGTCGATGTAGTTGCGAGACACCGTCGCCTCGGCGGACACCGGCGGCATCGACTCGAGACGCTTGAGCTCCTGCTCGGCCTTCTCCTTGGCCTCCTTGGGCAGGCCGGCCTGCTCGATCTTCTCGCGCAGCTCGGCCAGCTCGTCCCCACGCTCGTCCTTGCGGCCGAGCTCCTGGTGGATGGCCTTGATCTTCTCGTTGAGGTAGTACTCCTTCTGCGCC
>JAGQSE010000136.1:3798-6448 GCA_020439725.1 Acidobacteriota bacterium | reverse complement strand
CCAGCGCCAAATAGTCGAAACCGCGCCCGAGCACCGCGTCCGCGTCGATACGGTTCGGTGTCTCGGTGGTCTCGCCAAAGTCGAGAACGCCGCCGTGGGCGACGGCGACCCGCACGCCTTCGTCGGCGCCCCGCGCGGGCAGATGGCGGGTCGGATCGTCGGCGCTGTGGCGCCTGCGCAGCGGACAGGGATGGAAGGTGGCGCCGCCGCATCGCAGCGGTTCGGCGGTGAGCAGGGTGTGGACGTGATCGAGACCGTGCTCCACCGGCGCCAGGCGCTCTAGGGCCCCGTCGGGGGTGGCGGCGTCGTGGTTTCCCGGCAGCAGCAGCACGGGGATCGGCCGGAACACCGCCAGGGCGTCGCGGGCCGCCTGCAGCGTCGCGTCGCCCACCGCGTTGTCGTCGAAGACGTCGCCGGCCACGACCACCGCCTCGACCTTGCGTTCGTGCGCCAGCCGGGCGATGCGCCGGACGGTCTCGAAGCGCTCGAGACGCAGACGGGCTCCCCGATCGCCACCGATGCGGCGAAGCTTCTGCCCCAGCTGCCAGTCCGCGGTATGGAGGAACTTCGCCATCGGGTCGTCTCGGTCGCCCGAAGCCTACACCGGCCGAGTCCCCCCGCAGGCCGAGTCCGGGACCCCGATCATCAATGAGCTGTGTCGTATAAACTGAGATTACGAATCGACGAACATCGAAAGACCTGGCATCCTGCCGGTGTCGGCCGATGACGTCCTATCTTGGATGGAGGAAGATCGCCATGACCCGGACCCTCGCTCTGACCCTGCTGTTCGCAGCGACCCTCGCCCTCACCGCCGGCAGCGCCGTCACACCCCTCGCCCCGACCTCCGGGGAGATGGTCCACTCCGCCATCACCGCGCCGGCACCGATGTCACAGCTTGGCGCCGGCCAAGTCGAGGCCACGTCCTTCGACGGCGTCCTCACCCTCACCTGCGACGAGGTCCAGTGCTGGCGGGACTGCCGGGCGGGGGGCGCTTGGGGCGGTAGCTGCGTCAACGGCTTCTGCCACTGCGAGGAGCATCCCTAGGAGCGTCGCGCCGGCAAGCTCGGACCGGTTGCCATGGTGCCGGTCCGAGCGCCATCGCGTCCGGGAGACCGACTCGGTTCCGCCGCCAGGCGGCTTCAGACCGAATCGGCCAGGTCGGTTTCGAGGTGACGGATCCGACGGCTCGAGTAGGAGACCGCGGCCATCACGATGAGCATGGCGCCGAGCAGCACGAAGTAGAGCCCCATGCCCCGCCCCGGGCCCGTGCCCACCCACGGGCCGAGGATCGGCGCCAGCCTGCCGCCGGCGGCCATGGCGGGCTCGAAGACGTGGTCCGCCAGCGGGCCGGCGGTGAGATAGGCCAGCGGCAACGACGCCATGGCGAGGGTCTGGCGCACCGCGAAGACGCGGCCCTGGAGCTCGAGTTCGACCTTGCTCTGCCACAGGGCCTGGCTGGTCCCCGCCACCATCGGCGTCATGACCATGAACAGGAAGGCCGCGGTGGTGACGAAGATCACCGCCGGCTGCGAGCCGCAAACCACCAGCACCAGCCCCTCGAGGGCCACCAGGATCATGATGCCGCGGACCCGTCGCCGCGGACCGCCCCAGGTACTGAGCAGAAGACCGCCGGTGAGCATGCCGGCACCGGCGAAGAACAGCACCTGGCCGAGGACGGTCTCGTCGGCCATCGACAGCACCAGCGGCGTGAGCAGCGCCTCCACCGAGCCGAGACAGAAGTTGACGCAGGAGAAGGCCGCCAAGAGCCCCAGAAGACCGCGCCGCTGGCGAAGGTAGGCCCAGCCCTCGGCAAAGGCGCTGGGCTTGCGAGCCGGTGGCCCGGTCTCGGCGGGCTCCGCCGCGGCGTCGTCCTTCGCGGCCCCTGCCGCTGCCGCCTCCTCGGGTCGGACACCCATGGCCGGGAAGCGCACCAGCGCCACCGTCCCCACCGCCAGGACCATGGTCACCAGGTCGATGGACAGGATGCCGTCGACGCCCAGGATGCCCAGCAGATAGCCCGCCGCCAGCGGCGAGAAGAGCATGCTGATCGAGCGGCCCAGCTGCACCAGGCCGTTGGCCCGGCCCAGCTGGTCGCGGGGCACGAGCATGGCCACGGAAGCCTGGAAGCCCACCTGCTGCACCGCCGTCGAGGCGGCGGAGATGCCCACCACCAGGTAGATGATCCAGTAGGTCTCGAGACCAAAGTGGAACACCAGGAAGAGCACCAGGGTGAGCACGCCGGCGATCCCGTCGCCGACGATCATCGTCCCCTTGCGGCTCCAGCGGTCCGCCAGGTGCCCGGCCAGCGGCATGACGAAGAGCTGCGGCACCATGGCGAAGAAAGCCACCAGCGCGAAGCGCGTCGCCGAGCCGCTGGTCTCGAACATCCACACGCCGAGGGCGAAGGACGTCAACCCGGAGCCGAGCTGCGACGCGGTCTGCCCGAAGATCAGGGCGAGAAAGCGGCTCACCGGCCCTCCTGCGGGTCGAGGTCGTCGAGGACCCGGCGCAGCTGGCCTGCCAGGGTGACGACGTCGGGCTCGCGCAACAACGTGTTCTGGTCGCCGGGCATCTCGAAGACCTGGACCTCGAGGGAGGTCACACCGCCCCAGCCGCAGGTGGGATCGGACAGGTCGCGGACCGAGCCGTC
>JAGQSE010000136.1:0-3731 GCA_020439725.1 Acidobacteriota bacterium | reverse complement strand
ACCCGCAGGTAGCGCATGGCGTCGGCGGCGGTGAACCCGGCGGGCAGCACACCGTGCTCGATGCCGGTCTCGACCACGTAGCCGAGACGCTCCTGGGGCGGCAGTGAGAACAGCGTCTTGGGATCGATGGGGATACCCAAGCCCTGCGCCATCCCGCCCTCGAAGCTCACGTTCTCCATCGCCATCGTCTGCTCCGGCGGCGCCGGGTCGGTGTCGAGGATGAGCAACCGGTCGACCCCCTCCCCCGCCCCGACCAGGAGCCGCGCCATCTCGAGGGCCACCGCGGCACCCACCGAGTAGCCGCCCAGGAAGTAGGGTCCCGCGGGCTGGATGCGCCGCACCACCTCGACATAGCGCTCGGCCATGGCGCGGGCGTTGCCCAGGTACTCGACGTCGTCGAGGTCCGCCCAGCCCTGGACACCGTAGAACGGCCGCTCGCCGCCCATGTGCCGTGCCAGCTCGAGGAAGTTGAAGACGTTGCCGCCGATGCCGTGGACACAGAAGAAGGGCCGCTCGTCGCTGTCGCGGTCGCCGGCCAGGAGCACCGCGTGGAGGCTCAAGGGATCCGCGGAGCGCTCGTCCACGACCCGCGCCAGGGCCTCGACCGTCGGCGCCTGGAAGAGCACTGCCAGCGGCAGGTCGACGCCGCGGCGCTGGCGCAGGTGGGTCATGACGTGGATGGCGAAGAATGAGTAGCCCCCCAGGTCGAAGAAGTGATCGAGGGCCCCGACCCGGTCAACGCTCAGGACCTTCGAGAAGATCTCGGCGACGATGCGTTCGGTCTCGGTGCGCGGCTCGACGTGCTCCGCCCGGGCCCGCGAGGCGCCGGCGGGCTCGGGCAGGGCGTTGCGGTCGATCTTGCGGTTGGGGGTGAGGGGCATCCGGTCGAGGAAGAGGAACATCCCGGGCACCATGTAGGGCGGCAGCTGGGCGCGGAGCGCGTCGCGCAACTCGACGACGTCGGGTCGCTCGTCTCCTTCCACCGTCAGGTAGGCGACCAGCATCGGCTGGCCATGCTCGGGCTGCCAGACGCGGATCACCGCCTGGTCGACGCCCTCGAGGGCCGCCAGCGCCGCCTCGATCTCGCCCAGCTCGACACGGAAGCCGCGCAGCTTGACCTGGTGGTCGACGCGGCCGGCGAACTCGAGATCACCGCCGGCGAGGCGACGGGCCAGGTCGCCGACCCGGTACACCCGTCCGCCGGGCTCGGCCTCGGGAGACGCGTCGGGGAGGAAACGCTCGGCGGTCAATGCCGGGCGGTTGCGGTAGCCGCGCGACAGGCTGGGACCGGCGATGTAGACCTCGCCGGTGTCACCGTCCGCCACCGACCGGCCGGCGGCGTCCAAGAGCAGCACTCGGGTCCCCGGGATCGGGTGGCCGATGGGGATCGAGGGCTTGGCGACCTCGACCTCGTACACCGTCGACCACACCGTCGTCTCGGTGGGGCCGTAGAGGTTCCACAACCCGGCGGTGCGGCGCAGGAGCATCTCGGCGAGATCCGCCGGCAGGGCCTCGCCACCGCACCACATGCGCAGGCGGTCGTTGCCCGGCCAACCGGTCTGGGTGAGCAGCCGCCAGGTTGCGGGGGTCGCCTGCATCACCGTCGCCTTGGTCATGGCGAGGGCCTGCTGCAGCTCGTGACCGCCCCAGGCGGTGCCGTGGTCGATCAGCACCAGCCGCCCACCCACCGCCAGCGGCAGGAAGATCTCGAGCACCGAGATGTCGAAGGCGAGGGTCGTCACCGCCAGGAGCGTGTCCTCGGGACCCAGCGTGAGCTCCTGGGAGATGGCACGTAGGAAGGCGGTGACCGCGCCGTGGCTGATCTGCACCCCCTTGGGCCGTCCCGTCGAACCGGAGGTGTAGAGCAGGTAGGCGAGGTTCTGGGGTACGAGGTCAGGTGCCATCTCGGGCGCCGTGCCGGTTTCCGTCGGCGAGGTTGAGGCCTCTCCCCCGGCCTCACCGACCTCTTCAAGCACCAGCACCCGGGCGGCCGGCGCCAGCTCCGTGAGACGCTCGCCGAGCGCGGCCGCGCACAACACCACCGGTGGCTCGCCGCCGAGGGCGTCGTCGAGCATGTAGGCCAACCGTTGGTCGGGGAAGGTCGGGTCCAGGGGCAGGTAGGCGCCGCCGGCGCGCAGGATGCCCAGGAGCCCGCCGAGCATCGCCGCGTCGCGGTGGGCGAAGAGCCCCACGGGGACGTCGGGGCCGACGCCGGCGGCCCGGAGCGCCCCGGCGATGCGCCGCGAGGTCTCGTCGAGGCGGCCGTAGGTCACCGGCCCGCGCATCGTCAGGAGCGCCGGGGCGTCGGGCGCCTCGGCGGCCCGGACCTCGAAGAACGAGTGCAGGAATCGGCCCGCGGGCAGGGGCCGGCGCGCCCCGGCGGAGGCCACGGCTTCATTCATCGAACCATCGGTCATCGAAACTTCCTCCAACGCTCGGCACCACCGCGGGGCGGCATGCCGGAAAATCCGCCGGCGACGAGCCCTGCGAGAGCCGCCGCCGGTGGTCTGTGTTCACTCTTCGCCGACTCTCCGCTCACTCCCCCTCGCCCTCGCCGCGCCACCGGCGCTCGGCGTCTTCGAGGGCTCGCGCCAGGACCGTGGCCATGCGCTCGACGTGAGGCTCCATCACCAGGCTGAAATGGTCTCCGGGGATGGCATAGAGGTCGACGCCCCCCGCCGCCAGCTCGTTCCACCCCAGGGTCGGGTCGGGGACCTCGCCGCGGGTCGAGAACAGCGCCACCCGCCCGCCATAGGGGTGAGCCGCGTAGGACGCCGACGCCAGACCGGTCTTCTGGTAGACGTCGATGTAGCGGAAGGCGTCCTGGTGGGTGAAACCCGGTGGCAGCGCACCGCTCTTCATACCCTCCTCGAGAACGTAGGCCAACCGCTGCTTGGGCTCGAGGGCGAAGAGCCTCTCGGGCGAGATGGGGATCCCCAGCTCGCGCGCGATGCCGCCTTCGAAGCTCCCCTTCGACAGCTCCGCCATGGCCGTCGCCGGGCTCGCCCCGGGGCTCGGCGCGTCGACGTCGAGCAGCCCGACGAAGGCGACCTCGTGCCCCGTCTCGGTCAGCCGCCGCGCCATCTCGTAGGCCACCAACGAGCCCAGCGAGTAGCCGCCCACCAGGTAGGGACCTTCGGGCTGGACCTCGAGGATCTCGGGGATGTAGCGCGCGGCCATGGTCTCCACGCTCGCCAGGTAGCCGGTGTCACCGCTGTCGACCCAACCCTGGAGACCGTAGAAGGGCCGGCGACCGGCCATCAGCCGCGCCAGCCGCACCAGCCGGAAGACGTTGCCGCCGATGCCGTGGACGCAGAAGAAGGGACGCGCCGGCAGGCTCTGGCCGCCCATGGCCACCAGCACCGAAGTCGAGCGCCGGCCCTCGCCGTCGAGGAGCTCGCCGAGCTCGGCGATGGTCGAGGCGCGGAACAGCGTCGCCACGGGCAGGTCCACCTGCCAGCCGTTGCGCACGTGGGTCATGACGTGGATCGCCAGCAGCGAGTGCCCGCCGAGGGCGAAGAAGTCGTCGTGGACGCCCACCTCCTGGGCCCCCAGGAGCTTGCACCACAGCTCCGCCAGCCGCTGCTCGGTGGGCGTCCGCGGAGCGACCATCGCGTGCCCCAGATCGCCGCGGCCGGGGGTCGGATCGGGCAGCGCCTTGCGGTCGAGCTTGCCGTTGGCGGACAGCGGCAGACGCTCGAGGAAGACGAAGACCGCCGGCACCATGTACT
>JAGQSE010000135.1 GCA_020439725.1 Acidobacteriota bacterium | reverse complement strand
TCGAAGCCCTCGAAGGCAAGCGCGGATTGCCGCGCCTCAAGCCTCCCTTCCCCGTCGAGCAGGGCTTCCGCAAGAAGCCGACGCTGATCCAGAACGTCGAGACCATCGCCTGCGTGCCCGCCATCCTCGAGCGCGGCGGCGAGTGGTTCCGCGCCCTCGGCCGCACCGAGCCGGGGACCAAGCTCTACTGTCTGTCCGGTCACGTGCGGCGACCGGGGGTCTACGAGGCGCCCATGGGCATCACCCTGGCCGAGCTCGTCGAGCTTGCCGGCGGCGCGACGGGGACGCTCAAGGCCTTTTCCCCGGGGGGTGCGTCGAGCGGCTTCCTGCCAGCCTCGATGCTCGGTCTGGCCATGGACTTCGGCAGCCTCCGGAAGGCCGGGACGATGCTCGGCTCCGCCGGCACCGTGCTCCTCGACGAGTCCGTCGACATGGTCGAGGCGGCGCTCACCCAGGCGGTCTTCTTCGAGGACGAGAGCTGTGGTCAGTGCGCGCCCTGCCGCATCGGCACCCGCGCCATCCGCCGCGCCCTCGATCGCTACCTCGCCGAGGGGCGCGACCCGTCGGTGCTCGCGCATCTGTCCGAGATCTCCTGGGGCATGGGCGAGGCGAGCATCTGTGGCCTCGGCCAGAGCGCCTTCCTACCGCTGACCTCCGCCATGCGCTACTTCCCCGCCGAGTTCGGCCTGCCCGCGGCCGCCGGGGATGCATCGTGAAAGGCTCCATCCGAATGAACCGACGAGACTTCCAGCCCTTCGAATTTCGGGAGCAAACCCCATGAGCGACCCCAAGAGCCTGCTGGTGATCGACGGCAACGAGGTGGACGTTCGCCCCGGCGAGACGATCCTCCACGCCGCCCGTCGCATCGGCATCGACATCCCCACTCTGTGCCATGACGATCGGCTCGACCCGGCGGCAGCCTGCCGGCTGTGTCTGGTCGAGGTCGAGGGCGCGCGGCTGATGCAACCCGCCTGTGCGACCCGGACGAGCTCCAACATGGTGGTCCGTACCGCCGGTGGGCGGGTCGAGCGGAATCGCCGCTTCATTCTGTCGTTGCACCTGGCGGACACCATCCAGGAGCGCGCGGTGTGCGAGGACAACGGACCGTCGCGGCTCCACGAGATGGCCGAGCTCCACGGTACCGCCGGGGTGTGGCCCGCCATCGAGTCCGAGCGCGCCGCCCGACCCGACGACGACAATCCCTATGTCGCCTTCCGCCCGGACCGCTGTATCGCCTGCTCGCTGTGCACCCGCTACTGCGACCAGGTCGAGGCGGTCTCCGCCATCACCATGGCGGCCCGCGGTGCCCGCACCACGGTGTCCACCGCCGACCGGTTGGCGCTCACCGACACCACCTGCGAGCTGTGCGGCGGCTGCATCGACGTCTGCCCCACGGGCGCCATGAGCGAGCGTCCCGCGCTGGTCTATGGCAAGCCCGAGGCCGAGCTCGAGAAGGTGCGCTCGACCTGCAATTTCTGCGGTGTCGGCTGTCAGGTGGATCTCAACGTCGACCGTGCCGCCAACCACGTGGTCAAGGTCACCAGCCCGCCGCCGGGGACCACCGTCAACGACGGCAACCTGTGCGTCAAGGGGCGCTTCGCTAACGACTTCATCCACCACGAGGACCGGCTCACCACGCCGCTGATCCGCGCCGAGGACGGCAGCCTCCAGCCCGCTAGCTGGGAGGAGGCGCTGGCGCGCACCGTCGAGGGTCTCGCCCGCGTCAAGAGCGAGCACGGCGCCGATGCCCTGGCGTTCATCAGCTCGAGCCGCTGTACGGTCGAAGAGAACTATCTAATTCAGAAGATGGCCCGCGCAGCCTACGGCACACACAACGTGCATCAATGCGCCGCTACCTGACACGCCCCAACGGTCGCCGGTCTGGTGACCACGTACGGCGCGGGGGCCATGACCAACTCCATCCCCGAGATTCGCGACGCGGACTTCCTCCTCGTCATCGGATCGAACACCTCCGAGGCGCACCCGATCATCGCCATGGAGATGAAGCGGGCGGTGCGCCGTGGCGCCAAGCTCGCGGTGGCGGATCCGCGCGCCATCTGGATGACCGAGATCGCCGACTGGCATCTCCAGATCCAGCCCGGTAGCGACGTCTGGCTGCTCAACGCCATGGCCCACGTGATCCTCGAAGAGGGACTCGAGGACCGGGAGTTCATCGAGCGCAACACCGAAGGCTTCGAGAGCGTCGCCGAGACCGTCCGCCGCTACTCGCCGGAGGAGGCCGAGACGGTCACCGGTGTGCCCGCGGCGACCATCCGCGAGGTGGCGCGGGCCTATGCCACGACACCCAAGGCGGGGATCTACTACACCCTCGGCATCACCGAGCACACCACCGGCACCGACAACGTCTACGCGCTGTCGAACCTGGTGTTGATGACCGGCCACCTGGGGCAGCGCTCGGCGGGGCTCAACCCGCTACGCGGCCAGAACAACGTCCAGGGCGCCAACGACGCCGGCGCGACCCCGGTGTTCTATCCGGGCTATCAGTCGGCCCTCGATCCCGGGGTGCGACGGAAGTTCGCCGAGGCCTGGGGCGTGCCGCAGAGCGATTCGCCGGGGCTCAACCTCAATCAGATGATGAAGGCCATGGACGACGGCAGCATCCGTGGTCTTTACCTGATGGGCGAGGACATCGTCATCTCCGAGCCCAATGTCGCCCATGTCGAGGAGGCCATGAACCACCTCGACTTCGTCGTCGTCCAGGACATCTTTTTCAACGAGAGCTGCCGCTTCGCCGACGTCGTGCTGCCGGCGGCCTGCTTCGCCGAGAAGGACGGGGTGTTCACCAACTCGGACCGCCGCGTCCAGCGGGTGCGCAAGGCCGTCGACGCCCCCGGCGAGGCGCGGGCGGACTGGGAGATCCTGGTCGAGGTGATGCGCCGTGCCGGGCTCGAGCAGCCCGACTACCCGAGTCCGGCGGAGGTCTACGACGAGATGGCGGCTCTGGCGCCAAAGTTCTCGGGGATCTCGTACCAGCGCATCGAGGCCGAAGGCGGTCTCCAATGGCCGGTGCCCACCGCCGACTCGCCGAGCACCGAGTACCTGCACAAGGGCGGTGTGCTGCGTGGCAAGGGCCTGTTCCAGGCGGTCGAGTACCGAGCGCCGGCGGAGTGCGCCGATCCCGAGTACCCGCTGGTCCTGTCCACCGGCCGCACGCTCTACCACTACAACGCGGGCACCCAGACGCGGCGCTCGGCGGGGCCCCAGCTCAAACAGCCCGAAGCCTTCGTCGAGGTCCATCCACGGACGGCCCGCAGGCTCGGTCTCGACGATGGCGCCCTGGTCGACGTCGTCACCCGCCGCGGCCGTGTCCGTTGCCGCGCCATGTACAGCCGCCAGGTGGCCAAGCGGGTGTTGTGGATGCCCTTCCACTTCCCCGAGGCGCGCACCAATTACCTGACCAATGACGCCGGCGACGCGGTGACGGGCACCGGCGAGTACAAGGTCTGCGCCGCCCGCCTCGAGCCGGTGGCCGAGCAAGGCCCCGCCGAGCAGCGCTTCCGAGGCGCCTTCGCGGCGGCGGGGGCCGACTGAGAGTCCTGCGGGAGAAGGGCCTGAGGAGAGGTCCGAGGAGGTAAGAAACGCCGCGCCGGCGTCCGATCCGCCGGCGCGGCCTGTCGTTTGGGGCCCGATGCCCGAGACCCCATGCTCGGGGCTCAGACGCGGTCGACACGGCAGGCGAAACACCCCGGCGCCGCGTAGTGGACGTGGAGGTAGGCCACCTTGTCGTGGGCGAACAACCGCGCGAAGACCCCTTCGATCTCGGTCCCCGGCGTTACCACCGCATCGACCATCAGCCCTTTGGCGCTGTAGGCCCGCACCGACAGCTGGCGGTGGCGGAAGAGCACCGGCACCTCGCCGGCCTCGAGCTCGGCGCGCGCCGCCGACTGGCGCACGAAGATCGGACCCATGGCGCGGTAGGGACCGTCCACCGGGTGGTGCTCGAAGGGCAGGAGGATCAGCGTCTCGCCCTCCTCGGCGTCCTCGAGGCTGACGCGACAGGGGAAGCCGGGCTTCTTCGTGGCGACGTAGCGGCGGGCGCCGCGCGCCGCCAACGCGGTGTCATCGAGGTCGAAGAAGGGTGCGAAGGTCTCGAGGGGCAGGGCGGAGATCTGGAAGCTCGAGGTCGGCCGGGTCGGGGTCTGGTGGGTCGGTCCTTCGATCGTCAGGGTCTGGCTCATCGGTCGGTCTCCTTGGTGTTGGACGGTCGACCGGAGGCTACCGGTCACCCCGCCCGCCGCCCACCCGATTCTTGCCGCCATGCCCACTGTGCCGGTCCTCGATAGAATAGGTGGGTGGCGGCCCGTTCCGGGGCCGCGAGTTCCCCCCCTCGGAGAATCCCATGCGCAAGGGCGACGTCCTCGACCAATTCTTCCTCGGCCCCAAGAGCGAGCAGCGGCTCTTCCTCAAAGAGCTCCTCGAGCTGGTGGTCGACGACTACATCTTCTGGCGCCGCAACTACCACCCCAAGGACCCACCGGCGATGCCTCACAACTCGCTCCATTCGGAGGAGTCGGAGGAGTACCACGGCCACTTCCACCAGGAGCTCTTCGAGCTGATCTCGGACCTCAAGCTCGACGTGCCGTTCTTCTCGCCGCGCTACATGGCGCACATGGTCTCGGAGGTGGCGATGCCGGGGCTGGTGGCGTATCTCGCCACCATGCTCTACAACCCCAACAACGTCTCCCTCGAGGCCTCGGCGGTGACGGTCGAATTCGAGCTCGAGGTCGGGCAGCACTTCGCACGCCTCTTCGGCTACGGGCCGGACGCGGCCTTCGGCCACCTGTGCTCCGGCGGCACCCTCGCCAACTACGAGTCGCTCTGGT
>JAGQSE010000134.1 GCA_020439725.1 Acidobacteriota bacterium | reverse complement strand
GGCAAGGGCAACGACCAGGTGCGCTTCGAGCTCGCCTTCGCCGCCCTCGCGCCCCAGCTCGAGGTCATCTCGCCGTGGAAGGAGCGGGAGTTCCTCAATCGATTCCAGGGTCGCACGGACCTGCTGCGGTTCGCTCAGGAGCAGGGCATCGAGGTCGAGGCCAGTGCGGCGAAGCCCTACAGCACCGACGAAAACCTGATGCACCGGAGCTACGAGGCGGGCATCCTCGAGGATCCCTTCGAGCCGCCACCGGCGGACATGTTCAAGCTGACACGCTCGCCCATGGACGCGCCGGACCGGCCCGCCCGTCTCGAGATCGAGTTCAAGGACGCCATCCCGGTGGCGGTCGCCAACCTCGACGACGGCACGCGCCACGAGCATCCTCTGGAGCTCTTCCAGTACGTCAACCAGATCGCCGGCGAGCACGGCGTCGGGCGCATCGACATGGTCGAGAACCGCTTCGTCGGCATCAAGTCCCGCGGCGTCTACGAGACCCCCGCCGGCACCGTGCTCCACTTCGCGCTCCGCGACCTCGAAGGCATCGCCATGGACCGCGAGGTGCTGCGCCTGCGCGACAGCCTGTCGCCCAAGTTCACCCAGCTGATCTACAACGGTTTCTGGTTCAGCCCGGAGATGGACTTCATCCGCGCTGCCTTCGCCCAGGCCGAAAGCCTGATCGACGGCCGGGTCCGCGTCCAGCTGTACAAGGGTGGTCTCCAAGCGCTGGGCCGCGAGTCCCCCAGCTCGCTCTACGACCGTGAGCTGTCGTCGATGGACGTCGAGGGCGGCTACGACCAGACCGACGCCCGCGGCTTCATCCGCCTCAATGCGCTGCGCCTCAAGGCGCACCAGGTGATCACCCAGGTGGCCGAGCAGCATGAGGAGGAGGCGGGCTCTTGAGCCGTCTGTGGGACCGTGGCCAGAGCGTCGACGAGCGCATCGTCGCCTTCACCGTCGGGCGCGACCCGGAGCTCGACAGGCGGTTGGTGGCCTGTGACGCACTGGCCTCCGCGGCCCACGCGACGATGCTCGAGAGCATCGGCGTCCTCGGCGAGGACGAGCTCTCGGGGCTCCTCCGCGAGCTCGCCGCGGCCGCGCGGGATGCGCGCGAAGGTCGTTTCGAGATCACGGTCGAGGACGAAGACGGTCATACCGCTCTCGAGAACCGGCTGACCCGCCGGCTGGGCGATGCCGGCCGGCGCATCCACACCGGGCGCAGCCGGAACGACCAGGTCATCGCGGCGGTGCGCGTCTGGACCCGGGAGATCCTGGTGGACCAGCTCGAGGCCCTCCTGACCCTGGTCGGGCGGCTCCTCGATCTGGCCGAAGAGCATCGCGAAACCAGCCTGCCGGGCTATACCCATACCCGCCAGGCGATGCCCTCGACCCTGGGATTCCTCTTCGCCGCCTACGCCGAGAACCTCCTCGACGACGTTCCATGGCTCGAAACCGCCTTTCGTCACGCCGACCGCAGCCCCCTGGGTAGTGCCTCCGGTTACGGTGTCGCGCTGCCCCTGGACCGGCCGCTGGTCCAGCGGCTCCTTGGCTTCGCCGCGCTCCAGCACAACACCTTGGCGGTGCAGAACGATCGCGGCAAGACCGAGTACCTGGTGCTCGGCGCGGCGCTGGCGCCGGCGGTGGATCTCGGGCGGCTGGCGAGCGACCTGATCTTCTTCTCCACCGAGGAGCTCGGTTGCATCAAGCTCGACGAGCGCGTGACCACCGGCTCGAGCATCATGCCGCAGAAGCGGAACCCCGACGTCCTCGAGCTGACGCGCGCCAACTCGGCCGTCCTCCACTCGTGCCTCGAGCGCGTGCTGCTGGTCGCGGCCAAGCTCCCGTCGAGCTACCATCGCGACTATCAGTTGACGAAGGCCCCCCTCCTCCAAGGGTTGCGGCTGGTGCGGAGCATGAGTCGGGTCATGGAGCTCACGGTCAGCGGGCTGTCGGTCGATGCGGAGCGCGCCCGGGCGGGCGTGTTGCCCGAGGCCTACGCCACGCACCGCGCGCTCGAGCTCGTGCGCCAGGGCGTGGCGTTCCGCGAGGCGTATCGCGCGGTCGGTCAGGGCGGGGGGGCCGACACGGCCCTCGAGACCGACCCTCGCGCGCTGTATGCGGTGGAGGGCAGCGCCGGACGGCTGGAGCTGGAGCGCGCGCGCGAGCGGGTGGCGGCGCTCCGGGGTCGGAGTGAGGAGGCTCGGGGCGCGCTGATGGCGCGGCTCACGGCCCTGGAGTCGGGGGGGACGGCGTGAGCGACGAAGTCGCCGAGCCAGAGCGCATGACGGACGCCTTCGACGCGTTCGCGGCGGCGCTGAAGGATCAGGACCCGGACCTCGACGGGCTCGAGGTGGGCGCCGAGGAGGCCGCGGTCGCGTCCGCCGAGGCGCAGCTGAGCGTCAAGCTCGCGCCGAGCCACCGGGCGTTCCTCGGCCGCTGGAACGGCGGGAGCGCCTACGACACGAGCCTGTACGGGGTGGGGAACCAGGACGGCTACGACCTGGCGCTCCTCAACCTGCGCGGGCGCGAGGAGGGCCTCCCGGCCCACCTCCTCGGGTTCGCGGCCACGATCACGGGCGACGTCTACTGCTTCGACACGAGCGCCGCGAACGAGGACGGCGAGTTCCCCGTGTCGCTGATCGACATCGAGGAGGGCCTGGTCATTCCGGCCTGCAAGGACTTCCTCGAGTTCCTCGGGCGCCTGCCGAACCTCGAGAAGGAGCTCGCGGCGGCTCGCGGGCCCCAGCCGATGACGGTCGACGAGTGGGAGGCGTTCGTCGCGCGCGAGCGCGAGAAGCTGCGCCGGCTCGCGAAGACGCCGGCGCGCGACCTGCGCATGCCCGACCCCGAGAAGGTCCGCAGCGACCTCGGCGGGAAGATCCCGGTCGATCCGCGCCACCTCAAGCCGCGCCAATAGGCGCAGGAGCCGGCGACGTGGCCCGCGTGCGCGAGGTGTTCGTGTGCCCGCCCACGCACGTCGAGCTGAAGTACGCGATCAACCCTTGGATGGACCCGAGCGGGCCGTTCAGCCGCGAGCTGGCCTGCGAGCAGTGGGAGCGGCTCGTCGCCGACTACTGCGAGGTGCTCGGCCCCGAGCGCGTCCACCGCTGCCGTCCGGCCGAGGGGCTGACCGAGCTGTGCTTCTTCGGCGACTCGGTGTTCCTGTGCGAGGGGAAGGCCCTGTTCGGCGAGTTCCGCCACGCCGAGCGCGTCGCCGAGCGGCCCTACGTCCAGCGCTACCTGCTCGAGCACCACAAGCTCACGGGGACGAACGTCCCGCCGGGCGTCGTGTTCGAGGGCGCCGGCGAGACCGTGATGTGGCGCGACAAGATCCTGTTCGGCTTCGGCAAGCGGTCGGACGAGGTCGCGCGGCACTTCCTCCGCCAGACCTTCGGGCACGACACGATCGACCTCGAGCTCGAGAGCGAGGACTTCTACCACCTCGACACGGCGCTCCTCCCGCTCGGCGACGACCTCCTGGCCTACTACCCGCCAGCGTTCGGCCCGATCGATCGGGCCACGATCGAGAGCTTCCGCTGCGAGAAGCTCGTCGTGAGCGAGGCCGACGCGCACGCCTTCGCCTGCAACGCGGTCCTCCTCGACGGCGTCGTGTTCGGGAGCGCGGGGGTCGGCCTGTGGGACGAGCTGCGCCGGCG
>JAGQSE010000133.1 GCA_020439725.1 Acidobacteriota bacterium | reverse complement strand
TTCTGCTTGGCCTTCTGGAGCACGCTCAGCATGTTCGGCACCAGGATCGCCGCAATGATTCCGATGATCGCAACCACAATCAGGAGCTCGATCAAGGTAAATCCTCGAGCTCTGGCTCGCACAAGTTTCCTCATTGGTCCCCCCCTTATATATCCACAGACCGAAGGAATTCATAGGTGAAGCAAGCAAGGTGCCAACAAGGACACACCGACCCGGAGCGCCCGGCCTTCGACTAGCGGGCGGTCTCTGAGGGAGTCACCAACGCCCGGACCGCGGCTTTCATCCGCGCCACCCCCCGATCGAAGGCGTCCACCGGGATCTTCTCGTTGGCGTTGTGGATGCCGACCAGCACCTGGGGCTCGAAGAGGAAGGGCGAGAAGCCGTACGCCGGGATCCCCCGCTCGCGGAAATAGCGCGAGTCGGTGAAGCCTGAAATGAACGTCGGGATCACCGGAGCTTCCGGCTTCAACGAAGCCGCCAGGACCCGGTAAGGCTCCGTGTCGATCGGAGACGGGGCCACCTCGGGCGAGGTCACCAACACCTCGACACGGAGGTCCTTGCCCAGAGCCTGCCGGATCCGCTCGAGGAATCGATCGGCGTCGGTGTCGGGGAGCAGCCGGACGTCGATGTCCGCACTCGCCGTCGCGGAGATCGTGTTGATCCGCTCCCCCGCTCGCAGCACCGTGACCTGCACGGTGTCGACGAAGAGCCCCGTCATGCCGGGGTAGAGCTTCTTGGTCAGGCCGTCGGGGCCGACGACCTCGTCGATCTGGGCGAATCGCTTGGCCATCGACGGTGGTTGGAGGGGGGCAAGGGCAGCCAGGTACTCGCGGACCGGCGGCGAGACGCGATACTCCTCGGGTAATGCCAGCAGCGAACCGAGACCGCGCAGAAGGTCGTGGGTCGCGCTCCAGGGCTGGTGCCCGGAGGCGTGACCGGCCCGGCCTCGGGCCCTGACACGAAGCCACAGGGGCCGCTTTTGAGCCACCTCGATCCCCCACCACAGGAGACGGCCGTTGACCACCTTGTTGGCGCCTCCCTCGTTGAGGACGAGGCCGACGTCGGAAACCAGGTCGCCATGGTGCTCCAGCACCCACCGGGTGCCCCGACCGCCCCCGTTCTCCTCGTCCGCGACGGCGAGCAGGACGACGTCGCGGTCGCGAGGCTCAGGGCTCTTGGCGAGCGCGAGGAAGGCCGCCAGCTGGGCGATGCCCAAGCTCTTGACGTCGACGGCACCGCGACCGAGCACGAAGCCGTCGCGCAGCTCTCCGGAGAACGGGTCGAAGTCCCACTTGCCCTCAGCCGGAACGACATCGATGTGATGGACCAGCAGGAGCGCCGGTCGTCGCTCCAGTCCTCGGGTCGCCGGCAGCCGCGCATAGAGGCTGGTTCTGCCCTCGGGGGTCACCAGGAAGCTGGCGGCGATCCCTTGGGAATGCAGCAGCCGGGCCAGGTAGCCGGCTCCCAGGAACTCGTCGCCGGGAGGGTTGCTGGTGTCGATGCGCAGATACCCCTGTAGCCACCGGACCTCGGGAGAGACCTCTTGCCCTTGGCACTCGGGCTGAAGTCCCATCCACAGACCGAGGCTCAACAGGGCGACGGCTAGGGGCCGCTGGTAGGTCATGGTCGATACCCTCTACGCGGAGCTACCCTCGAAGGAAGTACGGCGGCCTCCCGCCACAAACGAAGAGCGGGCACCGCCTGGCAGCGGCGCCCGCTCTTCGGGCAAGAGACCTAGGCCGAAGCCTCGGCTCGATCAGTTGCTGGCGGTCTGGACGCCACCGGGCCAGCGGACGAAGTAGCCATTGGCCCAGACGATGTCCTCGGCGTAGTCGGTCGGCTTGAAGGAAGTCGCGATGTAGGTGTCGCCGGAGCTGACGCCGTCCTGGCCGTTGCTGCGGATGGCCATCAGGTTGTCCTTGTTGAAGGGACCCTCGGTCAGCCAGTAGGTGTAGGCGTTGCCCCAGGCGTCCTCGCGGGGAACCTTCTGGATGTAGCGCGGCGAGAGCGAGTTGTTGACCGTGTCGTAGTCGACCAGGTCGAAGGAGCTGAGGTCCACGGTGTCGGTGGTGGACTGACCGGCGGCCGCGGCGGCGACCTGGTCGGTGAGCCAGGACATCATCGAGGTACCGACGTTGCGGATGTCCGCGACGGTCCGCTTCTGCTTCGCCTTCTGGAGCGCGTCCAGGAAGTTCGGGATGAGCAGCGCGGCGATGATGCCGATGATCGCGACGACGATGAGCAGCTCGATGAGCGTGAAGCCGCCCTGGCGATTCCTGAGTCTTCTGAGCATGGGGAACCCTCCTCGGTTTTTCGTTTCGGCGTTCTGTGAAATCCGCCAAACCCTTTGAGGACAACTACAGCTGCACAAGGCGTGCCACATCGACGTATGCCTAGATTCGACTTCTGCCGACGGCAGCCGACACTTTTTGACCGCCGCGCCGCCAAGAAGTGGCAAGGGTCGGGATCTAGTCGCCGGTGGTGACGATACGGCTCACCAGCTCCGAGTACAGGGACACGCCCTCGGAGTACCCCGGGAGGGCGATGCGCTCGTTGGGGTTCGCCCCGGTCAGGGTGTCGGGGGTCAGGATGAAGAACGGTGAGAAGCCATAGGACGGAATTCCTGCCATACGGAAGTACCGGGAGTCCGTCGCCGTGCGGGGGAGGAAGAAGGGCCCCGAGGGGATCTTCGGGTAGCGCTCGTGCAGGAGCGTCTGGATCGCCTCGAAGACCGGTTGGTCGGTGGGGCTTCCGTGATCTGCGGACGGCGTGGTGTCGAGCGTCCAGTCGGCTCCCCAGAGCATCCAGTCCGGTACGACCCTCTTGCGCTCTTCCACCGGGTCGTCCCCTGGCAGGACGTGGATCTTGACCAGCATGCGATAGCCGCCTCCGTCGATGCGCTCGGGTGGGAAGGGGTGGGCTTCGGTCCGGAACATGGCCTGGAGGTAGTCCGGAAGCCGAGAGAATGCCCGGGCATCCCGCAGCAAGAGCTCCGGCCGCGCCAGCCAGACGCGAAGACGCCGATCGTCCCGGGTCGCCGCATACTGAGTCAGCATCTCCTCGACCTGCGGCAGCAGCTTCAGGTGGTCATAGGACTCCGGGAAATGCCGGATGTCGTGACGGACCTCCTTCAAACGCTGCTCGTACGGGGAACAGACCTCGAGATCGAAGTACTGTTTCTGCCCGACCTCGGTCCCCCAGTACTTCCCCTGGTCCTGGTCGATGGCCTCGACGACACCACCTTCGGTCAGGACCGCCCAGAAGCGCTGGGCCAGCTCGGGGTGTTGTCGCAGGACCCATCGCGCTCCCAGATCGCTTCCTCGCTCTTCACCCCCCGTCGCGAGAAAGATCACCGACCGCTTGGGCCGGCGACCACTCTCCGCAAGCTCGAGCACCGACATGAGCTGCGCGATCGTCACGCTCTTCATGTCGAAGGCGCCGCGGCCGTAGATCCACGGGCGGCGAATCTTCCCGGAGAACGGCGGGAACATCCAGAGATCCGGGTGGAGCACCGGCTCCACGTCGATGTGCCCGTGCAGCACGAGGGCCCTGGGATCGTCGCCTTCGAGGATGCCCCAGACATTGGCGTAGCGCTCGCCGAGCCGCTCCACGTGAACCTCGAGACCCGCCTCCTCGAGTTTCCTGCCCAGGAACTCGGCGCCGGCGACGATATCGCCGTCGATGGCGTTGGTATCGATGCGCAGGTACTCCTGGAGCAGCTGGACCTCCCGGCGGGAGGCCCAGTCGACGTCGGCCCACGCCTGGCTCGCGCGCAGGTCGACCCGATCGCGCGAGAAGGCCGAGCGAGCTACGGAGAAGAGCAGGAAGGCGACGAGACCCGTCGCCAACAGGCTGCCGTAGAGCGCCACGCGTGCACTCTTGCGCCGAAGCCTGACGAGGAGGTCCTGATCGATCATGTGGTCGCGAGGTCCTTGAATCAAAGCCCGAAGCGGAGACTCGTCCCGAGCGCTCTCGGCCCGAGAAGGAGTGGCAGTATGTCAGAACCGTCGTCGGCTCGATTAGAGTCCTGGGCTTCGCCGGGGTTGGACCGCCGGTGGCGCCGACGCGTCACCGGTAGTCCTGCTACGCTAGCCGGCGTCTCCGGAACCGCTCCATGAAGCACCTCGCCGATTCCAAGCCCTCTTCCGCGAAGCCCGCAGAGCAGCGCCTGACCACGATCCTGGTCCAGAGCATCCTGCTGGCCCTGCTCCTCGTCGCGTTCCGCATCACCAAGGAGCGGATCCTCCATCTCGACGCCAGCCTGCTCGACTGGCTGGTCCTTCTCCTCCCCGAGGTCGGCTCCGTGGCCCTGCTGGAGGGCCTCTTCGTCGTCACCGCGACCCGGCTCCGTAGCCGGACGGCGGTCGTCGTCTGGTGGACGAGCTTTGGGGTCGTCCACTTCCTCGCCTACGCCTTGATCGTGCTCGAGCACACGTTCTTCCTGCACAGCGGCATCCGTCTGGACCTCGACCTCGTCGGATACGCGCTCGACAACTTCATGATGCTCCAGGGGATGATCGCCTACGGGGTCGACCACGGCTTCGTGATCCGCGTGGTCGTCGCCCTGAGCTTCCTGGTGCTGGGAACCCTGGTCGGCCTTCGGGCGTGCCTGCCGATCCCGGAGCAGGCTCTGCCGGTCACCGTCCTCGGATGTATGGCTCTGCTGGTGATCCCGCCGACGACGGCGGTACGCAACGCGGGCCTCGCCACGACGACCTTGGGCGGATTCCTGCGTTCGAAACCGGGTTTCGATACCGAAGCCCAGAAGGCTCAAGAGGCGCTGCCGCCTCCCGCCGAGCTCTACACCGCTCCTCGCTTGCTGGGCCCGCCGGAGCGGACGCCCAACGTCTTGCTCCTGATCCTCGAGTCCACCCGGACCGACGTCACTCCGCCCTATGCCCCCGAGGACTTCTGGCACCGGACCCCGGCTCTCTCGCGGCTGGCCGATGAGAGCCTCGTCGTGGACCACGCGTACAGCACGGTCACCCACACCTCGAAGGCGCTGACCGGAATCCTCTGCGGTATGTATCCGCGCCAGGCGATGCGCATCCTCGAGAGTCTGGAAGACAGCCTACAGCTTCCATGTCTGCCGCACCTCCTGGCCGAGGCCGGCTACCGGACCGCCTTCATGCAGACCGCCTACGGTCGCTTCGAGAACCGGCCCGGTCTGATCCGGAACATGGGTTTTGAGCAGGCCGCCTTCCAGGAGACTCTCCGACGCCCCGGTTTCGGCACCACCGGCTACCTGGGCCTCGACGAGATGGCCATGGTCGACCCGGCGGTGGGTTGGCTCGACCAGGGCGGGCCGGAACCGTTCTTCCTGACGCTTCTGACCCTGTCGACGCACCACCCCTACCAGGTTCCCGGCCAACCCGTGACCACCGACGTCGCGGAGCACCACGCTCGCTACATCGAGGCCATCGAGCACCAAGACCGCGTGGTGGCGGCGCTCCTCGACCGGCTCGAGGAAACCGGCCACATGGACGACACGGTGCTCGTCGTGCTCGGCGACCATGGTGAGGCGTTTGGTGAGCACCGTCGCCTGCAACACGACATCGTGCCCTACGAGGAGGTCGTGCACGTGCCGCTGCTCATCCATGCCCCGGCGCTCCTGGGACCGAGCCGTCACATCAGCGGCTTGCGGCACCAGGTCGATCTGCTGCCGACGCTCCTCGATCTGCTCGGCGTGCCCTGGCAGGGGAAGCTCCCAGGGCGGGACATCCTCGAAACCCCGGGACACGAACGGGTCTATTCCTCGTGCTGGTTCGCCAACACCTGCCTGGCGATGCGCGAGGGGGACCGCAAGTGGGTCTTCCACTATGGGTTGCGCCCCACCGAGGCCTTTGATCTCGCCACCGATCCGGGCGAGACGCACAATCTGGCACCGGCGCTATCCCCGGAGACGATTCACGCCGCCGAGCAGAAGATCCTCGAGTTCCGGCTGAGCGTCGACGCCTGGTGGGCCGAGCACCCCGCCCAAACCAGCGGCCCCGAGCGTTGGTGGCAGGAGGCGCCGCCACCGGCTCCTTGAGGGAGGCGGCCACCGATCTCTAGAACGACACGTTGACTTCGTCCAAATGAAGAGCGTTCATCACCTGATCATCGGCACCAAGGCCCAGTTCATCAAGATGGCGCCGATCGCTCGCGTGCTGCAGGACGAGGGCAGCGCTTATCGGATCCTGGACCTCTCCCAGCACGGATCGCTGACCGCCAAGATCCTCGACGCATTCGACCTTCGCCCCGAGCTGGTTCATGTGCTGCCGACCGGCAAGACCGTCGGCACCTACGGCCAGATGGCGTGGTGGGCGCTTCGTGCCTGCCAACGTCTTATGACACCTCGTAACAAACTCCGGAAGCAGCTGGTCCATGCTTCTGCAGGGACAGCTCTCGTTCACGGCGACACCTTCTCGACGCTCTTCGGCCTCCACTTGGCACGTCGCCTGGGGCTCCGGGTGGGTCTCGTCGAAGCCGGGCTCACGAGTGGCCACCTCTTCGATCCATTCCCCGAGGAAGCAGTTCGCCGACATGTAGAGCGCCACGCCGACCTGTTATTCCCTCCGGACGAGGCGAGTGCAGAGAACCTCCGCAAGCGACGCCTTCGAGGTGCCATCCACAACACTGGCTACAACACTGGAAGGGATTCCTTGTCCCTCATCGCACGGCATGGCACGGCCACCGGCCCGTCGCCGAGAACCGTTCTCACTCTCCATCGAGCCGAGACGCTAGCACGACGGATGCGGTTGCTTCAGGTGCTAAGCCACGTACAACAACTCGCCGAACGCCTCCAACCGATTTCGTTCTTCCTTCATGAACCCACTCGACGCGCGCTCGAGCGTCATGGACTGATGGCAGCGCTAGCGACGGATACCCGGTTCCGGCTGAAACCGCTCGCCGACTATCCGACCTTCATCCAGATTTTGATGGGGGCTTCGTTCATCCTTACCGACGGCGGTTCGATCCAGGAGGAGGCCAGCTACCTCAGCACTCCATGTCTTGTCCTCCGCAGCACCACCGAGAGATCCCACGGCCTCGGGACCACAGCAGCTCTGATGTCCGAGGATCCAAGGCACGACCTGGAGTTTCTTGAGTCGGTAGAGCGGAGACGGCGTCCGCTGGTTCCTAGCAACTGCACTCTCGATGCGGCGAAGAAGGTCGTGGCAGCCGTTGACGGAGAAACCGAAGCGACCGCCGCGAACCCCGATGGAACATAGCGACCGCCTCGAAACTCAGGAGATTCGCGCTTGAACCAGCCGCGTGCATACAACAGCGGAGACGCCACCTACCATGATCGTCACAGTCGAAGGACGTTGGCTCGGGCTCGCACGATCGAGCGACACCTCGGTGCCGCCAAGACACTCCTCGATGTCGGTTGCAACCGAGGCCTGACAAGTGCCCACTTGCTGGCCGCCGGTGTGGTCGACCGGGTGACCGGCCTCGAGCTTCAACGGAGCACGCTCGCCCCGGACCTGCTCGCCGACCCACGGTTCGAGTTCATCGAGGGCAACGTTTGCGACATCGAGCTGACTACCAGTTTCGATGCCGTATTCTACGGCGCCGTGCACCATCACATCGTCCGAGAACGAGGGCTAGGCGAAGCGATCCGCGTCCTGCGGCAACTGACATCTCACTGCGGCCAAGTGATGTTCTTCGAATCCGGTCACATCACCGAAGGGGGACGTTGGCCCTGGCAACGAGTCATCCGACGCTACTTTCGCACCGATGAGGAGCATCTCTCCTACTTGTTGCGTTCTGTCGAGGATCAAATCCGGAGCTTCGAAGTCCTCGGGCGCTTCCGAATTCACGGTGTCAGTCGGTGGCTCCTCCGGCTCGATCTATTGCCGGGTTCCGAGCGCCTGAAACCACTCGCTGGCGCCCCCATCATCGAGCTCGACGGCTATCGGCGAACCCGATTCGTTCGCTCCTTCGGCAGTTACCGGCAAGACCTCAAGCCGGCGACTGCCGAAGCGACGGATTCTCCCGTCGAGTTAAGCGTCGCCCATCATCCAAAGAAGCCAACGCTGTTCCTGAAGCGCGCCAGGTTTGCTCCGGGGGCTTTGCACCAAGAGTATCTCCAGGGGAGAGTGCTCAGCCGTCCTTGGGCCGTGAAGCCGCTGGGGCGCTCGACGGAAGGTGACCTGGTCTTCCCCTGGGCCGATGGCGACAAGCTATGCGAGGTCTCGTCGAGGCCAGCGGCGACGAGAGCGGCGGTTGCCGACGATCTGCTCCGCCTGATAAGCGAAGCTGCAAGAACACCAGCCCTGCAGGTGAGGCGTCTCATCGCTCCGCCAGGCCCTCAAGCCAGTCTGGTCGATGTCGTCGACTTCAATCCCAACAACCTCCTAGTCGAGGACAAGAACGGTGTTCCCATGGTGCGGATGGTAGATTTCGAAATTCAGTCGAACCACTACCGCTGGCGCAACCGACTCCATCTCGCACGAGCTCTCGAGACCCTCGGCCAGCACAGGCCGCGGGCCTGGAGAGAGCGCCTGCTCGGGACGCTTTCCGGCATCCGCCACCTGCTTCGGTACCAGCTGGCGCCAATCGAGGTTCGCCTCCGCGACAGGCAGCCGAGCTTCGCCTCTCTGGCCGTTGCCGAAGCAAACTCGCTCCTGGGGCACTGCCTTGCCCGACTCCTCCCACGACACCACGACTTCTGACCAACGATGCGACGCACCATCCTGGGACTGACTTCCTGGATCGGGGGAATCCTCCTATTGATCGGCGTCGTGCGCTGGGTTCCGGACTTCGAGACCGAAGACCTGGCCGGCGTGCTGACACCACTGTCCGTGGCCAGCTGGGTGAGCATCACCTTTCTCGCTCGCTTGCTCCTCGCCGAGATCTTGGTCAGACCGGTGCGAGCTCTGGGTGGCACCCTCGGCAGGGGCGAAGCCTTCTGGCTGGGGTGGGTTCGAAGCTTCTGCAATCAGCTGGTGCCGCTAACCGGGATGGCCGTCTTCGCAGGCTTCATGAGGCGCCGAGCGGGGATGGCCTGGGGACGTGTTGCCGCCCTGGCATCGCCTCAATTCCTTCTCGCAATAACGGCCAGCGGCTTGTTCGGGGTCCTTGCGGTAGCAAGTGCGCGAGATTCCCTGGGAAATCAGGCTCTGCCGCTTCTAGGGATTTTCACCGGAGCCGCCGTGGGCGCCATGCTCCTCATTCTTCGGGGCGCTCATGGACTTCGGTTCGCTCCTGCCTTCCTCCGCAGACGCCTCGACAGCGCCCACCAGGCCCTCGTACTGTTGGCGGAGGACCACAGCCTCCTCGCCGGCGTCCTGGGACTCCACTTCAGTACGGTATGCCTACGGGCAGCCAGGCTGTGGCTTCTCTTCGCGTCGGCCCACAACTCAACCCCGCTACCCCAGGTTCTGCTCATGGTGGCAATCAGCGAGATCGGCTTCCTCGTCCAGCTGACACCGGGAGGGATGGGGCTCCGCGAGGGGGCCCTCGTCGGTACCGCAGCATTCCTTGGGCTCGATACCACGGCGGTCGCCGGAATTGCCTTGGCCGACCGCTTGCTCATCCTAGCCCTGACGGCGACTTTGGCGGCCCCATCGTTCTGGGCCCTGCACCACCTCCCGCGCCGTGACAACGCGGAGGGATAACTGTATCGAAGGTCTTGCGCCTAACCCTACCTTCTCACCGCTTCTTTAGGTCGAGCCGTTTTTCGCCCTGCCAGGGAGCTTCCGAGCTCAGAAGTGAGCAGATCCCTCCCGAGAGGCTCGCCGTCGACGCCCCGAGGGGCGCGGCACGGACCGTTGGAGCGTCTTCCACCAGGCTCAAGGCACGGCGGAGCCTGAGATCACCTGCGGCGACCGGAGCTTCAGCGGTGTTTCGGAGTCAGGGTCAGGCCGGGACGGGCCCTGCGCGCTGGAGCTGGTGGTACATGTGGGCGAAGAGTCTCTCGTACGGGTAGCCGGTGGCCAAGGAAAGCCAGATCTTGCGCGAGGTGACGCGGACCCGGGCCCCGATCTTCAGCAGCTTGAGCCGGAGCGTCGAGGGCCTGACTCCCGACCACTGGGTCCCTTCGAGGCCGAGACGACGCAGGTCGTCGAGCAGGGTGTAGGCGACGGCCGAGAGCCACAGCCGCAGCTGGTTGACCCGCATCAGCCGGCCGGACGTTCGGGTCGAAAACAGGTCCAGCTGCTGCGCTTTGATGCGATTCTCCATGTCGCCGCGAGCACAGTAGAT
>JAGQSE010000132.1 GCA_020439725.1 Acidobacteriota bacterium | reverse complement strand
GGGCGTCGCGACGTGGGTGATGAAGAACTGGCTGCCGTTGGTGCCGGGGCCGGCGTTGGCCATCGACAGGACGCCGGGGCCGTCGTGGCGCAGGCTCGGATCGAACTCGTCCTCGAAGCGATAGCCGGGGCCGCCGCGACCGGTGCCGGTCGGGTCGCCGCCCTGGATCATGAAGCCGGAGATCACCCGGTGAAAGACGATGCCGTCGTAGTACCCTCGCTTGGCGAGGTTGACGAAGTTGGCGACGGTGAGAGGGGTCTTCTGGTCGTAGAGCTCGAGCTTGATGTCACCTTTGTCGGTCTTGATCACCGCTTGCAGCGTGCTCATGGTCTCATCCTTTTCGGGTTGTGCCTGGGCCGTCTGCCCGGCGGGGGTCGTGCTCTGGGCACCGGCGGCTCCGGTGGAGACCAGGCCGGCGAGGGTCAGGATCCCCAGGGCTAGAACGAGGGGGCGTTGCGCTTTCATGGGTCGGAACCTCCACGAAACGTTGGCGGATTCGGGGTCCGCGCCTCGGCAGGAAGCGCCGAGCGAGGTCATCTCTACCAGAGTTCTAGCATGCGGTCAAAGACCCGGAACCTTGTACCATCCGGTCCGTACGAGAGCTTTCCGATGAACGAGCTTCCCGATCCCCTGCCGAACGCGGCGCTCTGCATTCTGCGCCCCATCCTGCTCCCCGCCATCGTCCTGATGGTGGCCTGCTCGGCGCCGCCGAAGGCTGCCGAGACCGAGGCCGGCGCCGGGCTCGCATCGAGTCGCGAGCCGTGTCTGCTCGAGGCACCGGCGGGGCTCGGCTCCATCGAGGCCGAGTGCGGCACCTTCGAGGTGGCCGAAGACAGTGCCCGCCCCGATGGTCCGCGCCTGGCACTGCGCTACGCCGTGCTGCCGGCGGTGAGCCGCAAGGTCGAGCCCGACGCCCTGGTCGTCCTCGCCGGCGGTCCGGGCCAGGCGGCCACCGAGACCTATCCCGAGCTCGTCTCGGCCCTCGGCGACCTCAATCACCAGCGGGACGTCCTGCTGCTCGACCAGCGGGGTACGGGCGGCTCGCATCCGCTGCGCTGCTCGGCGCTGGCCAGCGCCGACAATCTCGAGGTGCCGCCGCTCGACGAGTTGCGGCGGTTGTCCGCCGAGTGCGTCGCCGGTCTCGATGTCGATCCGGCGAACTTCACCACCGAAGCGGGGGCCCGCGACCTCGACGAGCTACGCCAAGCGTTGGGCTACCGGTCCCTCGATCTCTATGGCATCTCCTACGGCACCCGCATGGCTCTGGAATACGCCCGCCTCTTCCCGGAGCGGGTGCGGACGATGGTGCTCGACGGCGTGGTGCCGCCGGACTGGCTCCTCGGTCCGAGCGCGGGTCGCGATGCGCAACGCGCTCTCGATGCGATCTTCGCGCGCTGCGCCGCCGACGAGGCGTGTGCGGCGGCCTTCCCGGATCCCGCCGGCGACCTGGCACTGATCCTCTCGCGCCTCGACCGGGAAGCCATCGAGGTGCACCTCGAGCACCCGCGGACCGCCCAGACCGTCGACCTTCGGGTCGACCGGCAGGTCTTCGCCAGCTCGCTGCGCCTGCTGTCGTACTCGCCGGAGACCGCGTCACTGCTACCGCTGCTGCTCCACGATGCCGCCGACACCGGCGACCTCCGGCGGTTGGCGGCGCTGGCGTTGACCGTCAGCGATCAGATCGAGTCAGGCTTCAGCACCGGCTTGACCTACGCCGTTTCGTGTAGCGAGGACGTACCGTTCTTTCCGCCGGACGCCGCCGACATGGGGCGGGGTACCTATCTGGGGCCGCGGTTCATCGAGGGGTTGCAGGCGGTGTGCGAGCCCTGGCCCAAGGCCGACGTCCCGGCCTCGGCACGGCAGCCGCTGGCGTCGGACGTCCCGACCTTGCTCCTGTCCGGCGAGGCGGACCCGGTGACGCCGCCGGCCAACGCCGCGCAGGTCGGCAAGAGCTTGTCCGACAGCCGTCAGGTCGTGGCACCGGGGATGGGCCACGGGGTCGTGGCGCGGGGCTGCATCCCCGACCTGGTCCATCGTTTCGTCGAGAGCGCCTCCTTCGACGGTCTCGATCTGTCGTGCGTCGACGACATCGCCGCGCCGCCCTTCTTCGTCGACTTCACCGGACCGAAACCCTAGGCATGCGGCGAACCCTAGGCGTGACCGGCTGCGCATCGAGCAGGAGCCAGCGATGATCGAAGCCCGAGGACTCGAGAAGAGCTTTGGCGAGGTCCGTGCCCTCGCCGGCGTCGACCTGACGGTACCCGACGGCTCGATCACCGGTCTCCTGGGACCCAACGGCGCCGGCAAGACGACCGCGCTCCGCATCCTTTACACGGTGCTCCGGCCCGACGCCGGCAACGCCTGGGTCGACGGCCACGACGTGGTCGGCCAACCCCTCGAGGTGCAGCGCCGCATCGGTGTCCTGCCTTCCGACGGCCGCGGTCTCTACCAGCGGCTGACGGCGCGCGAGAACGTCCGCTACTTCGGCCGCTTGCAGGGGCTGTCCGGCGCCGAGCTCGAACGCCGGATCGACGAGCTGATCCTGTGGCTCGACATGGCGGACATCGCCGACCGGCGCACCGAGGGCTTCTCGACGGGCCAGCAGCTCAAGGTGGGGATCGCCCGCGCCCTGATCCATCGGCCTCGCAACGTGCTCCTCGACGAGCCCACCAGCGGCCTCGACGTGATGGCGACCCGCGCGCTGCGCGGTTTCATCCGGCGGCTCCGCGACGAAGGCCGGTCGGTGCTCTT
>JAGQSE010000131.1 GCA_020439725.1 Acidobacteriota bacterium | reverse complement strand
CGCCCCACCGGCCCGACGCTCGCCGCCATGCCATGTCGCAGATAGTCGGCGACGATGTCGCGGTGGCAACCGAAACAGGGCCGCATCGCGTCGGGGACGTCGCTGCGCTTGATTGCCACCGGCGTGACGGGGCTTTCCGGAGCGACGACCGGCGCTGCCGCGGCGGCGGCCGGTGCCGCCGGCGGCTCGGAGCCGCAGCCGAGCGCCACCACGAGCAGCGACGACAGGAGGGCCGCCACCCCGGACGGCGTGCCGGTGGATCGAGCTCGCGGACGGCGCGGGGTCGGTCGATTCATCGCGCGAACACTACCAGAGGGCGCTGACTCCCCGGGCTAGCGCGTCGGCGCCCCGCCGTCTTCGACCTCGGCGAGCCAGGCCACCTCTTCGGGGAGCATCGGGATCCCGGCGGCCCGGCGCTCGGCGGTGCTCGCAGCCTCGAGATCTCCCGGGACGATGACCGGTGTGCCTTCCGCGTTCGGCTGGCTGCGGACCTGGTCGCAGAGCGACGAAAGGCGTTGGCGGAACGCCTCGGGATCGGCAAAGGCGGGGACGTCGAGGGCGAAGAAGAAGTGCGCCACCCGCCGCGGCTGGTCGTAGGGCGGCGCGTAGAGATGGCTCAGCTCGCTGTCGAGGGGCTCGCCGGCGAGGACCGCGCTCAGCACCTGCACCATCATCCCGAGACATTGCCCCTTGTAGCCGCCCAGCGGTTTGAGCGCCCCCACCTCGGCGTCCGGGGACGACGCCGCGTCACGGCCTTCGGGCGTCACCGCCCAGCCGGGCTCGAGAGGCTCGCCCACCTTCTTCTTGTGCTTGACCTTCGAATAGGAGATCTGGCTGGTGGCCAGGTCGGCGCAGAAGGTGTCGCCCCGCTCTCCCACCGCCGCCAGGCTCAGGGGATTGGTACCGAAGAAGGGATCGAGGCCGTTGAACGGCGCCACCAGCGCGTCGCTGTTGGTACACGCGAAGCCGATGGTCCCCGCCCGCGCCATCTGCAGCGTGTAGGCCGACGCCGGTCCGAAGTGATTCGAGTTGCGGACCACCACGGCCCCCACGCCGTGCTCCTTGGCCAGCGCCACCGCCTCGTCACAGGCGATACGCCCCGCCACCACCCCGAGGGCTCCGCCGGCGTCGAGGACCCGCACCGCGGCGGCGCCGGAGGTCCAGGTGAGCTCCGGCCGCGCCTTGGCCCGGCCGCCGTCGAGCTCCGCCAGATAGGTGCCGAAGAGCCGGATGCCGTGGGTATCCACGCCGCGGAGCGAGGCCTCGAGCAGACCGTCGGCGACCATGGCCGCATGACGCTCCGACAGACCCCGGGACAGCAGGGCCTGGGTCATCCCGCGGTAGAGACGATCCGCCGAGTAGCGCTCCGTGCTCACGCCCGGCCTGCCGCCTCGACCGGTTCGACGCCGGCCGCGTCTCGGGGGACCAGCCGTGAACCCATGTAGCGGGCCAGCCGCTCCATCCCCTGGTCGATCTCTTCGGGGCTGACATAACTGAAGGCGAGACGGATCTGGCGCTCGCGGCCCCGGGTCAACGAAAAGAACGACATGGGACAGCAGATCACCCCGAAGTCCCGGCCGCAGGTGACGACGTCGTCGCCACCGAAGTCGAAAGGAACGTCGAGCGTGAGGAAGAAGCCGCCCTCCGGTCGCTTCCAGCGCACCCGCCGGTCCGGCGCCATGCGCGCGAGCTCCGAGCCGTCGCCAAACCAATGCTCCAAGGTCTCGAGCATGCGATCCCGGTTGCGGCGGTAGAACTCGATCTTGGGCGCCATCGCCGGCTTGAGCGAGCCGCCGGAGCGCAGGAGCGTCCCCCCCACCACCGCCTGGACCAGCGGCGGAGTGTTGACCGTCACCAGGCTCTTGACCTGCGACAACGCGTCGATGAGCGGCAGGCTGGCACCGCCCTCGACGGCACCTTCCTGATCGACCACCAGGAAGCCGACCCGGAGCCCCGGGTAAAGCGTCTTCGAGAAGGACCCCATGTAGATCACCGTGCGGTCCTGGTCGAGGGCCTTGAGCGTACGCCGGGCCTCGCCGTCGTAGGCGAACATGCCGTAGGGGTTGTCCTCGAAGATCAGGACACCCTCGCGGCGGGCGATCTCGAGCATCCGGCGGCGCGCCTCGAGGGGCATGCTCGAACCCAGGGGGTTGTTGAAGTCGGGGACGTCGTAGAGCGCCCGCGGCACCTTGCCCGCGGCACGAACGCGGGCCACCGCGCGGGCGAAGACCTCGGGATCGAGACCGTTCTCACCGGAGGACAGGGGCTCGACCTCGATCCCCAGGATGCGCGCCAGACCGGTAATGCCGATATAGGTCGGATCACTCGACAGCAGGACGTCGCGGCCGGCCTCGAACAGCCCGGCGAGGAGGATCGCCATACCCTCCTGGCAACCCGACGTGATGAGGATCGACGACGGATCGACATGGATTCCTTCGTCGAGCTCGAGCTGTCGCGCCACCAGCTCCTGGATGATGCCGTTGGTCTTGTTGTACTGGCCCAGGTCGCTGTAGACCTGCTCGCGGCTCCAGCCCAGGCGTTCGGCGCGATACGCGACGAAAACGGCGACCTCTTCGAGGCTCGCCTCGACGTCGAAGAAGTCCTCGGCGGGGCGTCCCGGCGCAAACGAGACCGCCTTCGGATAGTCGAGAACCACCTCGTTGAGGAAGTTCATGACCTCGAGGATGGGTTCGCCGAAACAGCGCTTGACCGTGACCTTCATGGTGTCTTTTCTGGACCTTCCGTCTGGCGGTAGAGGGCCCGTAGCCGATCGTGGGCCAACGCACACAGCCACCGGACACCGCCGAACCCAAGCTCGACGGTCGCCGGTGGCTGAAACGCTGAAGCAAACCGACTACAGCACAACTGGAATGGGCCGCGACCGGCCGGAATCCGGATCTCCGGACTCCGTGGGAGCATCACGGCGACTCCCCATGACGGGGTCTCCCTCTCCTCGAGCTTTCCTCCTCAGCGCCACCCGTGAAGTGCGCCGGGAACCCGGATTCGGGACACCGCCGGTCAACCCTGGCTGATCCGCACCAAGAGCTTGCCGTTCTTGTTGCCGTCGAAGAGGCGGAGCAAGGCGCGGGGCGCGTTCTCGAGCCCGTCGACGATCTCCTCGCGGTAGCGCAGCTTGCCCTCCGCCAGCCAGCCGCCGAGCTTCTCGACACCCTCTGCGTAGCGCTTCTGGTAGTCGAAGACGATGAAGCCCTGCATCCGGCCGCGGTTGACCAGCAACGAGAGATAGTGCGCGGGTCCCGGCGGCGGCTCGGTGGCGTTGTACTGGGAGATGGCGCCGCACAGGACCACCCGGCCGCGGAAGCGCAGCAGCCGGAGCGCCGCGTCGAGCATCTCGCCGCCGACATTGTCGAAATAGACGTCGATGCCCTTGGGGCAGGCCTCGGCCAGGGCACCGTGGAGATCGTCGACGGTCTTGTAGTTGATCACCGCGTCGAAGCCGAGCTCGTCGATGAGCCAGCGGCACTTGTCTTCGCTGCCCGCGGTGCCCACCACGCGGCAACCGTGGATGCGCGCGATCTGCCCCGCCACCGACCCCACCGCCCCCGCGGCGGCGGAGATCAGCACGGTCTCGCCGGGCTTGGGCTCGCCGATGTCGAGGAGCCCGAAGTAGGCCGTGAGCCCGGTCATCCCCAAGGGCCCCAGCGCGACGTTGAGCGGCACGCCCTCGGGGATCGGCGTCAGCTCGTGGGCTTCGGCGACGGCGAACTGCTGCCATCCCAGGGCCCCCTGCACCGCGTCGCCGACCGCGAAGTCCGGGTGGTGCGAGCTCTCGACCACGCCGGCGGTCAGCCCGCGCATGACGTCGCCCAACGCGATGGGCGGCAGATAGCTCTTGCGATCGTCCATCCACCCGCGCATCGCCGGATCGAGCGAGAGGAAGACGTTGCGCACCAACACCTGCCCGTCTCCCGGCTCGTCGATGGGGCGCTCGATGATCTCGAAGTCACTGTCCTTGGGAAGCCCGACCGGACGCGCCGCAAGACGCACCTGGAGGTTCTGATGTGGCATGGGGGGACGCTCCTTGTCAGCGGACGATTGCCCTGCCCACACAGCAACGGCACGCCGACGGCCCGCATCGCCGGCGTATCACCAAATCGAGGACGAAACCGCCCCCACAGGCCGCAAAGGCCCTCAAGTACAGGACTGTTGGAAGTGTCCCAAAGCGGGACAAGAAGTTACTGCCAGGAACGATTTGATCCTAGAAGCCCGGTCCCCAAGCTCATCCAAGTCGTTGGCTTCTGTATCGTGTCCCGGGATTCTTGACCGTCAGAACGTCCGCCCCTGTGTCCGCACCACGGCCTCGGCGCCGCGGACGAGCTCGCGGAGCTGGTCGGCGGTCAAGGCCTGGTCCTTGTCGCACAGGGCCTCGTCGGGGTTGGGGTGGACCTCGACGATCAAACCGTCGGCGCCGGCGGCGACGGCGGCGAGGGCGAGGGGGATGACCAGCTCGCGGACGCCGGCGGCGTGGGACGGATCGACGATCACCGGCAGGTGGGTGCGGGCCTTGAGCACCGGCACCGCGCTGACGTCGAGCGTCGCGCGCGTCGCCGTCTCGAAGGTGCGGATGCCGCGCTCGCACAGCACGACCTGCTGGTTGCCGCCGGCGAGCACGTACTCGGCCGCGGCGAGCAGCTCGCCGATGGTCGCGCTCATGCCGCGCTTGAGCAGCACGGGCCGCCGCACGCGGCCGAGCTCGGTCAGGAGCGCGAAGTTCTGCATGTTGCGCGCGCCGACCTGCAGCACGTCCGCGGTCTGCGCGACGCGCTCGACGTCCTCGGGGCGCAGCACCTCGGTCACGATCGGCAGGTCGTAGGCGCGGCCCGCCTCGGCGAGCAGCGCGAGGCCTTCCCAGCCGAGCCCCTGGAACGAGTAGGGCGAGGAGCGCGGCTTGAACGCGCCGCCGCGCAACAGCTTCGCGCCGGCGTCGCGCGCCATCTCGGCGGCCTCCATGACCTGCGCGCGGTTCTCGACGGCGCAGGGGCCGAGGATCAGCGTGAACTCGTCGGGCGCGCCGATGCGCGCGGTGCCGACGCGCACCACCGACGCCGCGCGCTCGGTCGCGTCGGGGCGCACGTTGGTGACGAGCGGCTCCTTCGCGCCCTGCTTGGGCTGCGCGGGCGGCGGCGCGACGGGCGCGGGCGCGACCTCGAGCTCCGCGGCCTCTTCGGGGAGTCCGCCCTCGACCGAACGATCGGGGTAGCAGCCCAGGACGCGCAGGTGGTTGGTGTGCTCGGCGAGCTTCTGCAGCGCCGCCGCGAGGCGCGGGTCCTCCACGTTGCCCTCGAGGTCGACGTAGAAGAGGTACTCCCAGGGCGTCTCGGGCAGCGGGCGGCTCTCGAGCTTGCAGAGGTTGATGCCCTGGTCCGCGAAGTACTGCAAGCACGCCGCCAGCGCGCCGCGGCGGTGGTCGGCCGTGAACAGCAGCGACGTGCGCGCGCGCACGCGGGCGTCGACGCGCTCGGCCTCGAGGCCGACGAGCACGAAGCGCGTGATGTTGTGCTCGCGGTCGGCGACCTCGCGGCGCAGCACCTCGAGCCCGGCGCGGCGCGCGGCCTCCTCGGAGCAGATCGCGGCGATGCGCCGGTCGCCGGCCTCGGCCACGGAGAAGGCCGACCCGGCGGTGTCGAAGTGGCTCTCGGCCGTCACGCCGACGAGCTGGCCGAGGAAGACCTGGCACTGCTGCAGCGCGACGGGGTGCGAGCGCACGATCTCGAGGTCCTCCAGCGTCGCGCCGGGCAGGCCGGCGAGCACGTGCTCGACCGCCCAGACCTCCTCGTCGACCACGTGCACGCGCCGCTCGGCGAGCAGGCGGTAGACGTCGTTGATCGAGCCCGCGATGGTGTTCTCGATCGGCAGCAGCACGTACTGCACCTCGCCGCTCTCGAGCGCGTCGAGCGCCGCGGCGAAGGTGTGGAAGCCCTCGCGGCTCTTGACCGGCTGCGGGCGCGAGGTGAACAGCTTCTCGATCGCGAGGTCGCTGTAGGCGCCCGGCGCGCCCTGGTAGCCGACGCGCACGCTGCGCGCGGCGCGCTCGGGCTCGTCCTCGCGCACGAGCACGCGCTCCTGGTCGCGGCGCGAGTAGTTGAGGACCTCGCGCAGGATGCGCCCGATGAAGTACGGCGACAGCCCGTGCTGGCGGCCCTGCTCGCTCCAGACCTGGAAGACCTCGCGTTCGCGCTCGTCGTTGCGGAGCGGCACGTCCGGGTTGTCGCGCTTGTGCGCGGCGATGCGGCGCACGGCTTCCATGCGCTCGGCCAGCGCGCGGATGAGCTCGCGGTCGATGCGGTCGATCTCGGCG
>JAGQSE010000130.1 GCA_020439725.1 Acidobacteriota bacterium | reverse complement strand
TGGGAGGCCAACGACGACTCGAGCAACGACGACTACGAGAACGTCCGGCTGACCATCGACAGCCCGTCGAATCCGGGTGTCCTCGAGTACGGCGACGTCATCCCGCTCAACTGGGACGACAAGAACCGCCAGAAGATCCTCGACGTCTTGTCGCCCAATCGGCGCTTCCCCGGCGCGAACCCCGACGCTTCGGATTTCGAGCCCGACTTCCGGTTGTCGCGCTACCTGACCAACGATCCGTACAACAGCAAGCTGACGGTGATCCAGGACTTGCGGGTGGGGCAGAGCTCGAGCCGGACGGCGGACCCCATCGTCCAGATGGTCGTGCCCCGAGGCAGCACGCCCCTCGGGAACACCCTCGAGGACTTCCGCCGCTGGTACGCGGGTAGCGGCGGAAGCGACGGCTGGCTCGATCTCGCCGAGACCGAGGACCCGCAGTTCTCTTGCCGCAACGTCTACGTCCTGATGCTCACCGACGGCAACGAGACCTGCAACAGCAACCCCGCCGCCGAGGCCGAGTACCTGCTCGATGAATACGGTGTCCGCACCTATGTCATCGGCTTTGGTCTCGAGGGCTCCGACGGGGGTGACTCGCTCGACGACATCGCCGCCGCCGGTGGCACGACGGCCCCCTTCCGGCCGCAGAGCGTCGACGAGCTGGTCCAGGTGCTGCAGAACATCTTCGACGACATCCGCCCCGAGGTCAGCACCTTCGCTTCCGCCGCGGTGCCGTCGGTCCAGACCAACGTCTCGGACAAGGTCATCCTGTCGACCTTCACCCCGGTGCAGCAGGCCTCGACCTGGGCGGGGCGTCTCGACGCCTACCTGAGCCCGATCCCTCTCGACTCCGATGGCAAGCCGGCTCGCAACCGGCTGTGCGGCACGACCCGGACCAGCGCCTGCCGCTTGTGGGACGGGGGTGAGGAGCTGATGGAGCAGAGTCTCGAATCGGACGACCTGGACGACGCGCTGGCTGTCGCCGGGGGAGATCCGGTGGGATTGGCGGTCGATCAACGGCGAGTCTTCTACTCACCGGTGGTGGGCAGTCCCGGCGATGTCCCGGAGCCCCGCGCTCCCTTCTGGCTCGACGACGCCAACGACGACACCGACTGGGAGGACCTGATCTTCGGTCTGGGCATCGCCGCGGACCCGGCGCCATCGGCGACCTTCGACGAGGGCAAGGACCGAGCTTCGCTGGTGCTGCGCGACACCTACAAGATCAAGCACGAGACGATCAGCATCCGGCAACCGGACAACTCGACGGTCACGGAGCCCATCGACTACGTGCTCGGCGACATCTTCCACTCGGACCCGGTGGTGGTCGATCGGCCCAACGCCTTCGACCTCTTCGCCGTCGATCTCAAGAGCAACGGCAAGCCCTGTCTGGACTCCACCGACCCGAACCCCGGCTACCGCTGCTTCTTCGAGAAGCACCTGTACCGCCGCAAGATGCTCATGGCCGCGGCCAACGACGGCCAGATCCACGCTTTCGACGCCGGCATCATGCGCGAGCACAACGACGGTGGCGACATCACCCGTGAGTACGACAACGGCAGCGGCCGGGAGCTCTTCGCCTTCGTACCCCGTGCCACCATGGCCGAGGTCCGGGACATCGTCGAGCAGGACGAGCAAACCGGGCAGCGGTTCACCCTCGACGGCCGGCTGGTGCCCGCGGACGTGTTCATCGATCCGGTGAACAACGGTACGCCGACGGCGGCCCAGCGCGAGTGGCGAACGGTGGTCCTCGGTGGCCAGCGTGAGGGTGGACGTACGGTCTTCGCCCTCGACGTCACTCAGCCGGACGAGCTGACCAACGGTATCGAAAGCGGTTACGCCCTGGGCAACATCCCGCAGCCGCTGACCGGCACGGACGGCACGGTGTCCGACGTCGTGCCTTCGTGCACGGCCGGTGGCTCGGGCTGCGGCCCCTTGGCGTTCCCGTCGATGCTCTGGGAGTTCACCGACCTCTCCGACGAGGATCCCAACAGCACCCCCGGTGACGGCTTCGCCGATCTCGGGGACACCTGGTCGATCCCCAACGTGGGTCTGATCAAGGTCGAGGAGGCCGGCGCGGTCACCGACAAGTGGGTCGCCATCTTCGGTGGCGGCATCGACCCCGAGCACCTCAACACCACGGCTCATCCCGGATTGGTCGGCAATTACATCTACATGGTGGACATCGAGACCGGCAAGACGCTCTACAAGCGGCGGGTCGACGGTGCCGTGGCGAGCGCTCCGGCGGTGGTCGACCGCAACTCCGACCTCTACATCGACACCATCTACGTGGGTACCACAGCCGGCTCGATGTACAAGGTCGACATGTCCGGCTCGCCGCCGGAGGTGGATGACGTTTCGGGACGGATCGAAGCGGGGGCCACCGACGTCTGGGAGCCCTACGTGCTGTTCCAGACCGGGGATCGCCCCATCTTCTTCCCGCCGGCGGTGCTCAACGTCGCCAAGCGCGGTGTCGTGGCGCTCGCCTTCGGCACCGGAGACCGCGAGGACCTGTGGAGCGAGGAGCCGGTCCAGACCGGACGCTTCTTCGTCGTGGTCGACGACTTCTACAGCGCCGGCTCGACCAGTCTGCCGTTGACCACCGGCAGCCTGGCCAAGCTCGACTTCGACGACCCGGGCTTCGACTACGGCGAGAACCGGCTGCAGAGCGCCAACGGCTGGTGGGTCGAGCTGCGCGACAGCGAGCGCCAGATCGCCAACGTCTTCAGCCTGAGCGGCATCACGGTCTTCTCGACCTACAAGCCCGAGGAGGCGAGCACCGGAACCACTACCACCGGTGACAACTTCTGCCGCCAGCAGGGTGAAAGCCGCATCTACGTCGTCTACACCGAGACCGGTGCGGCGGTGCGGGCCTCGGGCCACTACTCGGCGATCAACGGCTTCATCACCGGCGTCTTCACCAAGCTCGGACAGACGCAGAACACGCCGGACCCGGACGGTCCCGGCACCGGCAGCGGTGACGACGACGATGACGGCGCGACCCAGACCGGGGACGTGCTGACGCCGCAGCTCGAGCAGGTCCGCGACAGTCTCAAGGAGCTGTTCCCGGATCTGTGCCGCTTCGGCAACTTCACGATCAACATCTATACTCAGCAGCAGGACACGGGTCAGATCTTCATCGCTCCGGTGCCGGTTTGCACCGTGACGCACAACTGGAGGGAAAACTGATGATCCGATCGCTGCTGCTGGCGGCCCTCGCTCTCGGTGGCGGACTCTTCGCCACCGGTGCGGCGGCCGACTGGCTGGTGGCCAAGGACGGCAGTCGCATCGAGACCCAGGGACCTTGGGAGGTGAAGGGCCGGCTGGTGGTCTTCACCACCGCCCAGGGTGAGCTGGCCTCGATGCGCGCCGACGATCTCGATCTCGGGGAGAGCCGGGCGTTGACCGAAGCCGGCCCGGCGCCGGCCACGGCGCCACCGGCACCGCCGGCGAGGGCCGAGAGATCGGCGGCGCTGGTGATCACCGACGCCGACGTCGAACACATCGAGCCGGAGCTGGAGGAGGTCGAGGGGGAGGCTTCGGAGGAAGCGGTCGCCAAAGACCTGGTCGTCTCCACCTGGCAGCAAAACACCGGCCCCGAGGGCGGAGTGACCATCCGGGGCACCGTCCGCAACAACGGTAACGCGGTGGCGACGGGGGTTCGAGTCCTCGTCGACGTCCAGGACCGCGAAGGGCAGAGCCTGGGGACCCAGGACGCCATCCTCACGTCGAGCACCCTGGGGATCGGAGACTCGCTCAGCTTCCGAGCCGCCTTCTCCGACGTCCAGATCATCGACACGGCGAAGTTCACGGTCACCAGCACCAACTTCGCGACCGCCAAGTCGGCGGCCAAGAAGGCCCCGGCAGGCCAGGCCCTCGCCGCGGCCTCTACCGACGAGGCCAGCGGCGCCGCCGACGCGCCACCCGAGGATGCGGCGCCGCCCGAGGACGAGCCACCGCCCGACGAAGGCGATCTCGAACCCGAGGACGACGCCGACTTCTCGGAGACCGGCGGGCTCGACGTCGGCGGTTGATCCGCGGTCTCCAAGGCGCCTTTCCCGGCCGCCGGTCCCTTCGGGGTCGGCGGCCTTGTTGTAGGTAGAGCGGCGCCCGGCGGCCCGGGGCCTCACGAACGGTACTTGGGAAAGCCCTCGAGATCGTGGGCGACGATGCGCCGCTGGAGCGTCCGGTAGCTGATCCCCAGGGCTTCGGCGGCGGCCTGCTTGTCGCCGTCGCTTTGACGCAGGGCCTGGCGGAGAGCCTCGACCTCGCTCGGAGCGCTCCGTGGGCGGAGCAACGGCTCGAGGTCCGACGCGTCGAGGCGCGGGCCCTCGATCACGATGGCGGCGCGCTCGAGCAGGTTGGCCAGCTCGCGGACGTTGCCCGGCCAGGGGTGCTCACCGAGGAGCGCTTCGGCGGTCGTGGTGAGACGCGGAGCGGCACGCCCGAGGCGCCGGCAGATCCGCTCTAGGAGGTGGCGCGCCAGCGAGGGCAGGTCCGAGGCCCGGTCGCGCAACGGGGGCAGCTCGATGGGGAAGATCTCGAGCCGGTAGAAGAGGTCGGCGCGGAAGCGGCCCTCG
>JAGQSE010000129.1:278-2959 GCA_020439725.1 Acidobacteriota bacterium | reverse complement strand
GGGCTCTTGGACCCGTGGGCCCGGCCCTGGGTGAAGCGTGCCGCCTGCTTTCCGTCGAGGCGGAGGACGAAATCGCCGGTCACCGGGAAAGGAAGAACCAGGTACTTGAGCAACCCCTCCTCGATGGCAAGCGGCTCCGATACCCGCTCGATCTCGATACCGCGGCCATCGATCTCGCCCTTGAACAACACCGAAGAGCCCCAATCGTACGTCAAGCTGCCGAGCGGGTGCTCCTCGTCCTCGCCGGTGAATAGCAGGACCCTCGGGGCGGTGTCGTCCGAACGGATCGGTACCGAGCGGAGGCTCTGGCTGACCGCTCGGGCACGGAGCACGATGGGCCGATCCGAGAGCGGCAGCCGGAAGCGATAGCGGACGTGGTGGATCTCCTTGGCCCAGATGTCACGGTCGGCCAGCAGGTTGAGCGCGCTGTCACGGCTCACCGGGATCCCCTTGTACTTCATCACCGTGGCCGAGCCATCGGTCTCGACGAAACGCACCTTCTTCGACCAGCCGCTCCTCTCGACCTCGAAATGCCGTGTCGGCGGCGCACCCTCCGCCGTCTCCGCCCGTACCGCGGCGTCGGCTGCCGCACCGAAGAACAGGCTGCCAGCGAGAACCAACAGCGCCGCGCCGACTCCACGAACCGCCGAACCCTCGATCCAACGACTCCCCATGACGACCTCCTTCGTCGAGCGGTCGCCCGACCTTCGGGCGGACCCTTGACGTCACGAAGCATCGCTCCGGCGGTTCGACCGCGCTTGAGGAAGGGGTGATTCCCGGTTGAGGAAAGCCCTAGGAAGGTCTCGGCGGCGGGCTAGTCGCCGCTCTCGAGCCGCTTGACCAAGGTGCGCGGGGCGACACGCTTGTAGGCGGCGAGGACGAGGTCGGAGATCTCGTCCCAGTCGACGGGGACGTCGAGGTAGACGCCGAGCCAGCCACGGTGACCGACGTAGGGCGGGACGAAGAAGCGTGCCGGGTGCTGGCGGACGAGGAGCTCCTGGGCGCCGTCCGGTGCGGCACACCAGAAGGCCAGGCGATCATCGTGGTGGTGATCGGCGTAGTTGACGAAGACCTTCTTGTCGCGAATGAAGAAGGTCGGCTCGCCATGGCTCAGCCGCTCGTTGGTTTCGGGCAGCGCAAGACAGAGACGGCGCAGGCGCTCGAGTTGCTCGTTGGCCATGGCCCGATTCTGCCATGACCCCACCGCGCTAGTCCGCGACGACGACGCTCTCGCCCGGCTCGTGGCGAGGGCGGCGCATGAGCAAGACCAGCGGGACCACCACGACCACCATCCAGCCCAGCGTCCGGAAGGCGTCGAGAAACGACAGGATGGCGGCCTGCCGCTCGACCATCCCCCACAGCGCCGCGGTGGCCTTGGCGGCAGCGGCGGTGGCGTCGGCACCCTGGCTGATGAACAGCTCCCTGAGACCTTCGAAGATCCGCCGGGCGCTGGGCTCGAACTGGCTGACGTGGGCCCCCAAGATCGCCGTGTGGACCTGCTGGTGGCGCGCTACCAGTGTCTGGACCGTGGCGATGCCGATGCTGCCACCGATGTTGCGGGTCAGGTTGAACAGGCTGGTGGCGTTGCCCATGGCCTGCTTCGAGATGGCGTCCATGGTGATCGTGGTCAGCGGCACGAACATCAACCCGAGAGACAGCCCCTGGACGAATTGCGGCCAGAACAGGTCCCAGTAGCCCGCATCGAGGGTCATCCGGCTGAACCAGAACATCGTGAGCGCGGTGAGACCGAAGCCGGCGGTGAGGAGCTTCCGCGGATCGACCCGCGAGGTGAGCAAACCGACGACGGGCATGGCGACGAAGGAGCCGAAGCCCCTCGGCGCCAGCGTGATGCCCGCCTCGAGAGGCGGGTACCCCATCAGCGTCTGGAGCAGGATCGGCAACAGCACCAGGCTGCCATAGAGCACGAAACCCATGATCGACATGAGCAGCACGCCGGTGGCGTAGGTCCGTTCTCGAAACACCCGCAGATCGACCACAGGCTCGGCCGTGGTGAGCTCGCGGATCACCATCGCCACCAGGCCCACCACCGCGATCACCAGCAGCCAGGTGATGAAGCGGGACGAGAGCCAATCCTCCTCCTGTCCCTTGTCGAGGGCGATCTGGAGCGCACCGACCCCGAGCCCCAAGAGCCCGATACCCCACCAGTCGATCCGCGCCGAGGTGCGGTGGACGTAGGGCGGGTCGAAGATGAAGAGCTCCTGCAGGATCAGCGCGGCGATCCCCACCGGCACGTTGATGTAGAACACCCAGCGCCACGAGTAGTTGGCGGTCAGCCACCCCCCGAGGACCGGTCCGAGCATCGGCGCGACAACGATCCCCAGGCCCCAGAAACCCATCGCCTTGCCTCGGGCCTGGGGTGGGAAGGCCTCGAGCATCACCGCCTGCGACAGCGGCTGCATGACCCCACCGGTAAAGCCCTGGAGGATGCGGAAGACGACCAGCATGGGCATGCTGACGCTCAGCCCGCAGATGATCGAGGCGAGGGTGAAGCCCGCGACGGCATACGTCAGCAGCCGCTTGCGGCCGAAGAACTGCGCGAGCCAGCCGGTCATCGGCAGGATCACGGCGTTGGCCGCCAGATAGGCCGTGAGCGCCCAGGTGGCCTCGTCGACGGTGGCGGACAGGCTGCCCGCGATGTAGGGCAGGGAGACGTTGACCAC
>JAGQSE010000129.1:0-127 GCA_020439725.1 Acidobacteriota bacterium | reverse complement strand
GCACCGGGATCCGCTGGACGACCTTAACGAAGTTGCCGCTGGCGTTCTCGGCCGGCAGCAGGCTGAACTTCGATCCCGTCGCGGCACCGACGCTCTCGACTTTGCCGCGAAAGTCGCGCCCGTAGGC
>JAGQSE010000007.1 GCA_020439725.1 Acidobacteriota bacterium | reverse complement strand
GGCGGCGTGCCTCATCGACGTGATGCGTTACCTCGATGCGGACAAGGCAAAAGCGCTCGAGGCCCAGACCAAGGTGCCGTGCCCGGTGCAGAGAACACAGCGGAACTGAAGTCGGCGTGGGACTGAATGTGGTCCGGCCGCGCAACGCACGACGCGTGGCGCGGCCGGATATGTTCCTCAACTTATGACCAGCGCAGCTCCCGTGGCATCGCCACGAGAAACCACGCAACGCGCCTACAGGATCAACGGCAACACCGTCGCGGCAATGGCCGCGAAGAAGACGCCCACGAAGATCAGCGTCTCGATCAACAGATTGACGCAGCCGTCACAACCGAAGCAGCAAGGATCCTTGCTCATTCATCATCTCCAGTGTCGTTGAAGGATATTGTTATCGGACGTGGCCAGCTTCTTCGAGCCGTTGCCTGACGTCGCTTATTGGCAATCAGGAATGAAATTTCCCAAGCGCGATCAGAGCTTGCGATGCGCCGCGCGGCGGCGTCAAGGCAGCCTGGTGCGGCGGGTTGTCGTGCTCTGACCTGTGACAACGGCGGAATTGCCGGGTTCCCGGCGTTGGCGATCAGGGCAGATCGCCGCATGTACCGATGCCGCTTTAGGTTGCTGCAGCACGCCGATCTGACACGACGATCATTCGATCGTGGGACGGCCACCGGAATAATCGAGAAACAGCGCGCTTCAGAAGGGCAATGGGACCGCGCCTTGGCCCTACCAGGGCATGAAACTGTTCATGAAGTTCATAGGTCGCTGGATCGAGCGATTCATCGTCGCCATGTTCCAGCGCATCATGTCGGTGTGCGAGGTCATCGCCAGAACCGACTGATTCATACGGGCGATGTTCTCGTCCATGGTGGCGAGCACTTTCATCTGCTGCGCCATGGCGTTGGTGTCGTTCGACATGGTGGCCACGCGCGCCTGCATGGCATCGATGTTGCGCGACATCTGGGAGATGTTGGCGGTGAGCGACTCCATGGAGGTGGTGAGCTTGTCCATGTGCTCGCCCATCTGCGGCTGTAGCCGCTCGGCCATGATGCGCATGTTCTCGGAGACCGAGTAGATCTTGTAAAAGCCGAACACGGCGATGAGCGTGAACAGGATCATGGCCGGGTAGGCAACCATCTCCCAGCGCTTGGCGCTCTTCTCAAACGCAATCGCCAGCCGCTCGATGGAATCGGTCTCGCGCGTCGTCGCCAGACGCAAAGGCGTCGGTTGCGAGCTGCTCATTTGTACCTCCCGGGTCCTCGGGCCTTTCCGGGCAGACCCAACACGCATCACGACCTTGTTGCCGGGGCCTGGTGGAATTCATTTGCCCAGAGGACTACCGCCAAACGGACAACACACGCGCTCCGCGCGGTCATCCTGCAACATCATCATATCATACTATCTCGATATGCTGCGCGTCACACCGACAAACTGGCACAGTGAATTCTTTGCAATCAGGCCGTGTCCGCTCTCTTCCGCACTGCAATATAAGCCTGTGCCGATTGATCTCGATTAGAGCACGCCGAGCCGAAGCGCCTGTCGGTTCAGCGTTAAAAGCATGACCGAAGCAAAAGGTTAGAACGCGCGTGCTGAAGCACAAATCGTCGACGCACGCGTGGAGCCCGTAAGTCCCATCGTCGTTCTTGAATCCAGACCCCAGATGCTCAGGGCGTAATGCCGCCCGCAGGTGGCGGCGGCAGATCCGGATCGTGCTCGCGCATATCGCGTGAGGCGAGCGCGGACGAACCGTCGCGATTGTAGAGATCGTGACGGAAATTCACCTGGCCGTTGGGCTCGGCCCAAGCCGTGATGTAGGCGAAGATGACCGGCACGGGCCGCGTCAACTGCAAATCGAGCGGCTGCCCTGAATCAAGCACGGTGCGCACTTGCCCCGGCTGGTCCCAGCCCGGCTCATAGTGTGCGATCCACTCCGCCAGATCGAACACGCCCTGAACGCGGACACAACCCGCGCTGAAGGCGCGCGCACTCTGCTGGAACAGGTTCTTCATCGGCGTGTCGTGCATGTAGACACCATGCTCGTTCGACATGTCGAGACGGACGAGCCCCAGCGCGTTGCGGTCGCCTGGGTCTTGCTTGAAGCGGATGCGCGTCGCATCGACAGCGCCCCAGTTGATCTGCGACTGCGGGATCTCCGTGCCGTCATAGCTTCCGTCGTAGATGCGGATGCCTTCCTGCGACAGATACTCCGGCTCGCGCAGCAGACGCGGAATGAGATCAAGGGTCGCCACCGACGTCGGCACGCGCCAGAAGGGGAAGAAGTTGAGCGCCTTGATCTGCCCCTTGAGTTCGGGCGTCTCGCGACCTTCGCGGCCGACGATCACACGGTGGCGCTGCTTGACCTCGTAGTGCTCGACGGCCTCCAGCTCGAAGGCCGGAACATTGACGAGGACATAGCGATCCTCCACACGCGGGCTCATCAGCTCGACGATGCGGCGGCGGTTGAGGCGCAGTTGCTCCAGACGCTCCGCAGCACTGATGTTCATTGCCACCAGCGTGCCCCGATCGACGCGCCCCGTGACGCGCAGCCCGTTGCGACGCTGATAATTGCGCACAGCGCGTTCGACGCTGTCATCGAGGGAGAGAGATTCGAAATAATAGTCCGAGGAGCCGAGATCACCTGTCGCGCGCAACCTCTGCTTGATGGCCGGAATGCGCTCGTCGTCATCACCGGGACGAATGGTGCGGCCGGCAGGGATCGGGCGCCAGCCGCCGCGCTGCGCGATGCGCTGGTAACGCTCAATGGCCTGGTCGATCGACGTCAGCATCACGTCGCTCAGCCACGGCGTGCCATTCGCACGCAAGTCCTCAAATCCTTCCGGTGCCGCCGCGTCGGCACGACGCTCCGTAGAACTGGAACGCTCACGGCGCTTGGAAGAAGAATAGCTGGGTGAGCCGAAACCGGGGATCTGCTCCCACCACTCGGTCTGCGCTGCGGCGGGATTGGCACTGGCGACGGCTAGGCCCCACACAGCAACAGTGAGCGCACCCGCCACGATTCCAGCACAGAGGGACGACATCGCGCGACGCCCGCTCAACTCTTCGTGCATCCGCATCACCCTCAACAATCCCGTTGCTTGCATCTTCCGTTAGCGACACCGAGCCTTGTGAGCCCTATAGCGGCCGACCTCGCCGGTGCCGCTCAAGGCCCGGAACCATCGATGCCATCAATCACGCACCCATCTGCGACGCGGCCCGTCGCGGTCCACATTGGCTCAAGGTACTCCCACCACGGGCCCGATGGCGACTGCCGGCACCAGGCAATGAGCGCCACAATCTTGGACTGTCGACGGCGATTTTGCGATTCACCAGCTGCGATAATTGTTTAGGCCCAATGGATATGGCCAAAGAAAGACACGGCCGCTAGACCCGCCGCCAGCCCATTCCGCTCAAATATCCGTGCGCATTGCTGCATTGCAACATGAGTGTTGCCAGCAAAGCGCAGCCGGCGCCGTCAACCTCATGACCCGACTGCCCAGCCCTCCCGCCGAGCCCGACGGCAGCGCTGCCGCTGATCGACACTCAGAAATGATCCCACCCCTCGCTGTCAAGCGGCAGCCGCCTTCCCTCGGCGTCGCGCCAGACGACCTCGGACCCTTGCGTGATGGTGCCGATGGCCGTGACCGCAATGCCGAGCCCACCAGCGGAGCTTTGCAAGGCAAGCCACCGTTCCGGAGGCACAGCCATCGCAAGCTCGTAGTCCTCGCCCGCCGTGATCAGCCGTTGGCGGGAGACGCCGGCATCGGCGCAAAAGGATGCAGCGGCAGCCGATAGGGGAACACGAGACATGTCGACATCTGCACCGACACCGGATGCGCGAGCGAGCCGGCGCAGGTCCTTGGCAAGACCGTCGGAGATATCCATCGCTGCGCTGGCGTAGCGGCGAACGAGTTCGGCGGTCGCCACGTTCGGGCACGGCCGCTGATGCCGCGCAACGAGGAAGCTGCGGTGCTCCTCGGTCAGACGCGTGGCAAGCGACCGCGACAGCTCACGACGCAAAAGCAATCCGAGGCCGGCATCACCGATCGTGCCGGTGACGACGACGAGGTCGCCGGCCCGGGCAGTTGAGCGGCGCACCGCCTTGCCTGCCGGCAACTTCCCAATGGCAGTGATGGTGATCGTGAACGGACCGGGCGTGCGATCTGTGTCGCCGCCGACGAGACAACAGCCGAATTCCGCTTGTGCCGCCGCCAGACCGGCCGTGAACTGCCGCATGAAGCTCGTGGTCGGCGGCTCGGGCAATGCGAGGTTCAGAAGGTAACGGTAAGGCGTAGCACCGCTGGCGAGAAGATCCGAAACATTGACGGCGAGCGCCTTGAACGAAGGCACCTCACCGGGAAAGAAATGCACCCCCTCGATCAGACTGTCGGTCGTCAACGCAAGCTCGGTGCCGGGCTCAGGCGTCAGCACGGCACAGTCGTCGGCAAGACCCGCAGCACCGGCATCACCCGCGGTCAACGGCACCAGGAACGCGATGATCGCCGCCTCGCCGTGCAGCCGCTCGTCGCCGGACGCAGCGGGGCTTGCCGTCCCCCGATTACCGCTCGTCTCGTCGGGGCTCATGGGGGCTCACCAAAAAAAGATGCCCTGTGGAGGTGCTCATTCAGCCGTCCGCCGCATCAGCCGGTTTCGGCTCGAATTCCTTCGGCCGCAGGCGGCGCGCCAGGCGGTCGAGCACGCCGTTGACCACCTTCGGCTCCTCGTCGTCGAAGAACGCGTGCGCGACTTCGATGTACTCGTTGATCACCACGCGTGCAGGCACGTCGCGGCGCTCCAACAGCTCGAAGGCGCCCGCGCGCAGTATGGCTCGCAGGATCGAATCGACGCGCACGAGGCGCCAGCCGACGGCCAACTGCTCGTCGACCGCAGGGTCGATGTCGCGCTGGCGGCGCAGGACACCGCGCAGGATGTCGGCAAAAAACTGCGCGTCGGTCTCGCTCGCGCCGGCCGCCTCCTCCGTCGCCGCAAACCGCTCCGTCTCGAACTCGCGGATGACGTCGTTGAGATCGGTTCCGGCCATGTCCATTTGGTAGAGTGCCTGCACGGCGGCTATGCGCGCCATCGAGCGCGCCCCACGACCCGCACTGCTTTTTGTCCGCATCGTCATGCGTCTTCGCCCTGAAACCGGCGCGCCGCATCAATCAGGGCAAAGCATGCGCGCGCCGCGTCGCCGCCCTTGCCGGCGCGCCCGCCCTCCGCGCGCGCCATCGCCTGCGCCTCGGTATCGACCGTCAGGATGCCATTACCGACGGGGATCGCCTGGCCGATCGCAACGTCCATCAGCCAGTGATTGGCATTGTTGACGACGATATCATAGTGCGAGGTCTCACCGCGAATGACACAGCCGAGCGCCACCACACCGTCATAGTCCGCCGCTCCTTCATCGAAGCGGCCAGCGGCGACGGCGGCGACCAGAACCTGCGGTATTTCCAGCGCTCCGGGTACGACGATACGCTCATAAGCGGCACCCATTGCTTCGATCTCGGCAACGGCTCCAGCAACGAGCGCATCGGCGATATGCTCATAAAAGCGCGCCTCGATGATGAGAATGCGTGTTCCCTCAAAACGTCCGTCTCCGGCCGCGTCTGCTCCAACCGATTTGGATCTCACCTGCACCATGTCCCTCACCCGATCTTGCGCGTGCCGACGATCTTCAAACCGAACGCCTCGAGGCCGACGTACTTATGCTCGGGCGAGTTGGTGAGCAAGACCATATCGGTAACGCCGAGATCACGCAGGATCTGCGAACCAAAGCCTATCTCGACCTGTGGGCGGTCGCTGCGCCCCCGGGTCGGTCGCCGCGGGCTGTCATGCAGCCGCTCGGAAAACGATTTCGGATTGAGGTCGCGCAGCACGACGATCACACCGGCCCCTTCAGCATCGATCGCGCGCATCGCCTTCTCGATGAGACCAGAGCCCGACGCGTAACCGACGCCGACCAAGTCCATCATCGGATCGACTGCATGCACGCGCACGAGAACCGGCTCTCCGCTCGCCACGTCGCCCTTGACGAGTGCAATGTGCTCGCCGGGCTCCACTGTCGTCTCATAGACGCACAGATCGAAGTCGCCGCCGTAATTACTGGTGACCGGCTTGCACGCGACGCGGCGCACGATCGTATCATTCTTGAGACGATAGGCGATCAGATCCTCGATGGTGCCGATCTTGAGGCCGTGACGCTCGCCGAAGGACATGAGGTCGGGCATGCGTGCCATGGTGCCGTCGTCGTTCATGATCTCGCAGATCACCGCCGCTGGCATGAGCCCGGCCATCGACGCCAGGTCCACCGACGCCTCGGTCTGGCCGGCGCGCTTCAAGACCCCGCCGGTGTGGGCCCGAAGCGGGAAGACGTGCCCCGGCCGAAGCAGGTCTTCGGGTCGAGTCTTGGGATCGATGGCGGTGCGGATCGTCGCCGTGCGGTCGGCGGCGGAAATCCCGGTGCTGATCTTGCCCCGGGCCTCGATCGACACGGTGAACGCGGTCTCGAAGGGCGAGGTGTTGCGCTCGACCATGAGCGGCAGCTCGAGCTCGTCGCAGCGCTCCTGGGTCATCGCCAGGCAGATCAACCCACGCCCGAACTTGGCCATGAAGTTGATGGCCTCGGGCGTGATGTGCTGGGCGGCGATGCACAGGTCGCCCTCGTTCTCGCGATCCTCGTCGTCGCAGATGATGACCATCTTGCCCCGACGGCACTCCTCGATGGCTTCCTCGATCGGGGCAAACGGGGCTTCAGGGTCCATGCTAGGCCTTCCTCGACGGTCGGTGGGGCTTGGAGATCGTAACAGGCGGTGGCCACCGCCCGGTTGGCAGCGGCCTTCCCGACCGCCCCCGCAGTCTACCGCCGGCCGGAATCGAGGGTCAAACCAGCCTCGAGGACCTCGGCAGGGCGCCGGCGCCGAACCCGCGGCCTCAGAACGGATTGCCGAACGTCAGGTGGAACTCGCTCGAGCTTTCACCGGGTTGGGGATCGAGGTTGAAGCCGACTTCGAGGCGGATGGGGCCGATGGGCGAGCCGTAGCGCAGACCGAGACCGAGGCCGTAGCGGACCTGGGAGAGGTCGACGTCGCGCCAGTCGCGCCAGACGTTGCCGGCGTCGGCGAAGACGGTGCCGCCGAGGGCGCCGACGAGGGGAAATCGGTACTCGAGGTTGGCGAGAAGCAGGCCGTTGCCGCCGGCGGGCAACAGGTCGATACGCTCACCGACCAGATCCGCGATCCGCGTCTCGCCGGTGATCCCCAGGAGGTCGCGGCCGAAGGCGCGGTGGGTGGTGCGACCGCCGGCGAAGAAACGCTCACCGATGGGCACCGGGTTGTCGGTGCCGCCCTCCGCCAGGGGAACGTCGGCGAGCTTGGCACCCACCGGCTCGATGGCGCCGAGACGGAGGCTCGCCGCGAGCACGCCGGCGCGGCCCAGGGGGATCTGCTGCGTCTGCTGGAGGAAAAGCTTGAAGAAGTGGGCGTCGGTCGAGAACGCCGGAAAGGCGTATTGCAGCAGCACCGAAGTGCTCCAGCCCTCGGTCGGATCGAAGAGGTCGTCGCGATGGTCGACGAGCAGACTGGGGATGACGCTGGTGATCTCGATCTCCCGATCCTGGCGCTCGATCCGGTCGAGGGAGCCCTCGACGTTCTCGAGCCGGATGCGGCGAAAATCCGTCACCAGCCCCAACCGGCGAGCTCCCTGGACGCGGAAGGCCTCGATCCGGACGCCACGGCTCAGCTGGTCGAAGCTCTCGCGGTTCTCGTCGAAGCGGAACAACGAGTAGGTCACGGGGATGTCCCAGGCGAAGGCGAAGGGCTGTTGCAGGAGCAGCCGATAACGCTGGTCGCGCTCGCTCAACCGGGCGTCCGCCTGCAGGGTCAGGGCACGACCGAAGAGGTTGCGGTGGCTGACGCCGAGCAGACCGCGGACGCCGTCGTCGGAGTCATACCCGAGACCGTAGGAGACGCGCCGGCTGCGCCCTTCGCGCACCTGGATCACGACGTCGCGGTCGTTGCCGCCGATCTCCCCCGCCGACAGGCGGACGTCGACCCGGGAGAAGATGCCCAGCCGTGCCAGGTCACGCTCGACCTCGAGCAGCCGCTGGCGGCTGACCGGCTCGCCGACCTCGAGGTTCGCGGCACGGCGCAGCACCCCCGGCCGGGTCTTCTGGTTGCCACGGACCACCAGGCGGTCGAGGAGCATCCGCGGACCTTCGACCACGTGGAGCGTGATCTCGACCAGGGTCTCGTCGTCCCATTGGAGCTCCGGCGAGATTTGGACCCACTCGAAGCCCGCGCCTTGGTAGGCCAGGCGCAGCTGCTCGACGGCGTCCTCGACCCGCCGTGGATGGAAGGGACCGCCCTCCTCGAGGGGCAGCCCTTCGGATAGCGCATCCTCGGGCAGACCGCCGCCCCCATCGATGACCAGGCTGCCGACCCGGCGGCGCGGTCCTTCGTGGATCGGGATCACCAGCCCGAGGCTCCGGGCCTCGAGGTCGGTCGTCACCTGCGGCGGTCCGACCTCCGCCTGCCAGTAGCCCTGGAGGGCGTAGAAGGAACGCAGGTTGTCGAGATCCGCCTCGAGGACCTCGTCGACCAGGTGACCACTCCCCGGTACCAACCGCGAACGCGGTCGCGTGGCGATGAGCTCGGCGAGACGGTCGTCGGCAAAGGACTCGTTGCCGGTGAAGTCAAGGGAGCGGAGCACCAGCTCGGGCCCTTTCTCGACCCCCACCACCGCGTGGAGCACGCCGTCGCGCCGCTCTTCCTGGGTCTCCACCTGTACCTGGTAGTACCCCTTCTGCTGGTAGTAGCGCCGCAGGCGGTCCCGAGAACGAACGAGCAGGGCCTGGTCATAGCCGTCCTCGTCGAGGAAGGGCAACAACCCCCGCTCCTCGAGCTTCTTGCGTTCGGCACCGAGGATCTCGACCTCGACCCTGGGGCCCGCCTCGACCTGGTACGCGAGGTCTACCTCGTCCTCGCGCCGCGTCTCGGCGGGTCCCTCGACCCGAGCTTCGCGGTGGTCCTGCCCGACCATCCAGCGGCGCAGACGGCCCGAGTCTTCCTCGAGGGCCCGCGCGTCGTAGGCCTTCCCGGGACCCACCGCCAGTGCCTCCGCCAGCTGGCGCGGGTCGAAGGGGCCGAGATCGCCGCGAAAATCCACCGACCCGATCCGCGTCCTGGGTCCGCTGTCGACGCCATAGACGACGTCGGCCTGGTGCGTGCCGGCCACCTCGTCGACGTGGAGCCGGACGTCGGCGGCGAAGTAGCCGTTGTCGCGATACAGCTGCTGGAGACGGTAGACCCCGCGCACCAGCTGGTCCTCGGACAGCGGCTCCCCCTCCCACTGACTGACCCGCGAGCGGAGGCGCGAGGCGTCGAGACCGAGCTCGCCCTCGATCCGAACGGTGCGAGCGATGACTTCGGGCCACAGCGCGACGATCGCCACCACCGCTCCGGAGCGGTCAGGGTCGGGGCGCGAATAGACGGCCGCCTCGGCCACGAGGCCACTCGCCTGCAGGTTGCGCAGCGTCCGGCGCATCTCCTCGTCATCGAGAGGACGACCGGCATCGATCACCACCAGCGGTCGCAACACCCCGACCACCGACGGCGGGAAATCGCCGCGGAGCTCGATGGAGGACACCACCGGCGCGGCTTTGACCGGGGAACCTGACGCGGCAGCCACCACCCCATCGGCCAAGACCGGGGAGACCCCCGCCAGTACCGCGAGCGCCCCGGCGGCGAGCCGCCCGAGCCACCGCCACGGCGGGCCATACGAGGGGTTCAAAAGCGCTGATCCCACAGGGCGTCCACCGAAAAGGATCCGTCGCCGTTCTGGGTGAAGACCAGGACCAGCTTGGGGCTGACCTGCCACTCCGCCTCGAGGATGTCTTCCTCGGTCGTCGACGGGTCCCGCGAATAGGTGACGAAGAGGTCCTTGTTGAGCCGTTTGCCCACGGTCAGACGCACCGAGGACGCGTTGCCGGTTCCCTTGGGCAAGGGGTCGACGCGGAACTTGTCAAAGCCAAAGAGCGTGTTGACCCGCTCGGTGACGGCGCTCGCCGCCTGGCCGTAGAGGAAGGCGCCGGCATCGAGCTGCCCCTCGTCGGTGGAGCCCGGCAGCGCCGGCCGGGCGTCGCGGTCGACGGGCTGGCCGCCGGCCACCAGCGCGATCAGGTCGAGGCGCGGCAGCGGCGGGTCCGAGCTGACGTCGATGGCCAGCCGGTCGGGGGTTCCGGAGAGGCTCAAGGTGACCTCGTAGCTGCGCAGCCGCGACGTCGCCACCAGGTCGACGACGGGCTCGGTGCGGTACAGGTTGGCAAAGGTCACGTGACCACGCTCGAGGCGATAGTCGTTCCCCGCGTAGACCAGCGTGCCACCGGGCTGCAGGTCGACGGTGCCGAGAAGCACCGGCCGCGCCAGCGTCCCGCGGAGCTCGAGATCGAGGTCGCCGCGCAGGTTGGCGGCGGCGTTCCTCACGCGGAGGGCCCGCGGCGCCTCGATGAGGACGTCGAGCCGGGTGCCCGAGAGCCACTCGTTGGTCGACCCGACCTCCTGCCGCTGCGGCTGGAGCAGACGTTCGAGGGCCACCGCGAGGCCGACGTCGACGTCCTCCAGATAGCGCGCCTGCTCGAGCTGGACCAGGCCCTGGAGCTCGCGACCGTCCTCGCCCGACGACAGCCAGAGCTCGGCGTCGCCCTGCTGCAGCCAGCCGTCGGGGAGCAGCAGCTTGAGGTCGTCGGCGCTGGCGTAGAGGCGGTAGCCCGACACGCCGCCACCGGGCTCGAGGACTGCGGTACCACGCGCTTTGAGGGCGCCGCTGCCGACGGTCGCCGAGAGACTCTCGAGCTCGATGCGTTCGGGGTAGAAGGCCGCTACCGCCACCAGGTCTTCGACGGCCTGGGGCAGGTCGGGGACGACGAAGGGCCGGAGGCGGAGCTCCGACTGCCCGTCGAAGTAGGGCTCTGCCGGCGTCCCCGCGAGGCGGCCCAGGAGGTCGAGCCGCCCCGGCAGGGCCAACGCCGCCGGCACGCCGAGACCGGTCACCAGAGGGGCCAACCAGCCGGTGTCGAGGGAGCCCTGGAGGTTGAGACCGAGGCCCCTCTCCCGCGCCGGATCGAAGACACCGGCGACGAAGAGCTCGCTGTCGCTGGCCCGGTTGCCCAGGTAGAGCGAGTCGACATGGACCGCTCCCGCTCGCCAGCCGGCCCGTACGGGCTCGAGCTCTTCGATCTCGAGACCCCGGTAGCGCGCGTCGAGGCGGTCGAGCTCGAGAATCGCTTCGAGGCTGGCCGGGTGCTGGGGCGCTCCGGAGACGCGTAGCTTGCCCGCGAAGGAGCCACCCAGATCGGTGAAGGTGTGATCGCTGGCCAGTTCGAGGAGGCTTCCGAGCCCGGTGCTCTCGACGGTGAGGTCGAGGTCCGCCGCCGTGGCGTCGAAGAGGCCGCCGCCGTGGAAGTCGAGGAGTCCCGGCAAGGAGCCTCGGGCCACCAGCTCGCGACCGTCCCAACGCACCGTCGTCTCTCCCCCATCGGCACCGGCCGGTGTGACGCTTCGGCCGTGCACCTCGAGGTCGGAAACCTTGGCCCGAGCTTCGACGATGGGCTCGCCGAGACTGCCGCCGGCGGTACCGGAGACCTCGACGCGACCTCCGAGCTGCCCTCCCGCGAGCAGAGCCAGGGGTTGTCGAGCGAGGTCGAGAGACGCCTCGGCAACGAAATCCACGTGCCCCGTCGCGGGGACCCAAGTGCCGCGCACTTCGGCGGTCCCCGCCGGCGCCACGACCTGCAACCGGCGCACGTCGACGCCTTGCGAGTCCCAGTTGAGCTCGCCGCGCACCTCATCGGCGGGTAGATCCGCGACCCGCGCCGGCACGACCGTGGCGCGCAACCGCCCGGCGAGCTCCTCCCCGTCGCCGATCAGCGACAGCCGGCCCGAGACGGGGCCCGACAACGGCAGGCCGAGAGTCTTAAAGTATCCGATCTCGCCCAAGGGCCAGGCGACGGCGTCAAAGTCGAGCTCGACCTCGGCCCGGCGCTGCGGCGCCAGCCCCGGTTCCGGATCGACGCTGCCGGTGACCAGGAGGGCGCCGTCGCCACGGGTCATCTCGAGCGACAGGTTGTCGACCCGGCCCTCCTCCACCTGGATGCCACCGCGCACCGTGTCGGCGATCATCTCGCTGGTCTCGATCTTCTTGAGGTCGAGGCGGGCGGTCAGCTTGGGTGGGTCGTCGCGCGCCAGCGTCAACGATCCCTGCACCAACCCCGAGCCGGCCTGGGGCACCCAGCCGGCCTGGGGACCACCTCCCAGATACGGCAGCAGCAGGCGCGCCAGCTCGGCCGCGTCCTCGGTGTCGACCTCGTAGTCGAAAGTGCCGACGGCGCGGTGGAAATCGACGTCGCCACCGAAGAAGACGTGCTGGCGCTCCGCCGACAGCAGCACCGCCTGGCTCGTCGCGATGCCGCTTTCGATGGTGAGGGGTACCTCGCCGGCCAACGCCACGCCGGTTTCCGCAACGGGCCCGGCCCGCGGATAGACCTCGAACTGTCCCCACCCGTCCCCCTGGTCGCGGGCCCGCTGCAGGCAGCGATAGTTGAAATCACCTTCGAGGGTGCTGGCGAACCCGCTCAACCCCACGCCGTTGACCGCGAGCAGCCGGTCGAGATCGAGCCCCTGCACCGACAGATCGGCCTCGACCGGGTAGTCGGGGGCCTCGATCTCCGCCACCACCCAGCCCGACAGCGTGCCACCGGCGTAGCTCGCCCGCTCGAGGCTCAGGCGGACCGCGTCCTCGTCCGCGCGGACCACCCCCGCCACGGCCTCGAATCGCCGCCCCAGCCAGTCGAGGTGCGGCGAGCGCACCCCACCGCGATAGGTCCACCCCTCGTCGACGGCGGTGAAGGTCCCCTCGGTGGAGACGTCTCCGGCCAGCTCGCCGCCGAGATAGCCGACCCGGTCGAGAAAGCTCATCGAACCGTGGGCGGCCACCTGCAGATCGACCCGGTACGTCTGTTCCGACGAGCCCGTCTCACGCTCGAGGGCGCGCCCCCAAAGGACGTCGCCCGCGGCGCGCAGAGCCACGTCGGCACCTTCGACACGCACCTCCTCGAGGCTCACACGCCCCGGTCCGACGGTGCCGTTGACCGTCAGGTCGACGGCATAGGCCTCCGCCAGCGGCAGCCGCACCTGGACCTCGGCGGAGGTGGTCTGGCCGTGGAGCGACCCGGGATCGTCGCCCACCAGACGACCCCGCAGGTCCCGGGCGGTGAAGGTCAGGGGCCAGCGTCGCTCCGCGAAACCGAAGCTGCCGTCTTCGACGATCAGCGTGTCGATGCGTACCGCGTCGCCGCCGCGGCCCTCGGGGAGCGGCAGGTTGAGCTTGCCGCCGTCGGAGATCTCGAGCTGGACCCGCGGCCGCACCACCTCGACCTGGCGGAGCTTCCAGCGCAAGTGCCAGGGGTCGAGGACGGCGCCCTCGATGCGCAGGCGCTCGATCTCGGCCACCGGTGGATCCGCGGCGCCGGGTCCGGCCAGCTCGACACCGCGCAGCTCGAGAACCGGGGGCAGCAGCGAGAAATCGGCGTCGGCCACCGTCAGCGGTCTCCCGAGATAGCTCGAGACCTCGGCCACCAGCCGCTGGCGCAGGATCTTGCGCGCCAGGTCGCTGCGTACCGAGACGACGGCGACGAAGAGCAGCACGGCGGTGACGGCCAGCAACCAGGCGATGCCGCGTAGCAGCCAGCGCAACCAGCGCCGGCGCGCCCTGGCGGCCACCTCAGACCCCCCGGCGGCCCGTGGGCCCACGGAGACCGCAGCACGGCCCCGCGCTCGGCGTCCGGCGACGCACGCTCACGGCTTCTTCGGGTCCTCCGAGGGCGTCAGACCGCCCCAGCGGAGCTTGCCGCGCAGGCTGTCGAAGAAGGTCCGGTCGGAGGTCTTGACCAGCCGTGTGCGCGCCTCGAAACGGGTGATGAGAACGCGATCGAGGTGCTCGAGGGTGGTGCCCTCCTGGCCGTCGACGGTGACGTGGACGTCCTCGTCGGAGCTCAGCAGGACGACCTCGATGAGGGAGGAGCTGGGTACGGCCATGGGGCGGAGAGACAGCGTGTGCGGGCAGATCGGCGTCAACACCGTCACCGGCAGCTGGGGATAGAGGATCGGTCCACCGGCGGAGAGGTTGTAGGCGGTGGAGCCCGTCGGCGTCGACACGATCAGCCCGTCGGCCCGGTACCGCGCCACGGGGTTTCGGTCGACGGTCAGGCTGAGCTCGATGATCGGCGCGCGCGCGCCCTTGGCGACGACCGCGTCGTTGAGCGCGCGGTACTCGACGCTGCCGCCACGGCTGCGCTGCACCGTGACCCGGAGCAGCGAGCGGTCCTCGAGGGTGAACTCCCCCGCCAGCACGTCCACCAACGTCGGGTAGAGCTCGGTGCGACCGATCTCGGTCAGGAAGCCCAGGTTGCCGAGGTTGACCCCGAGCAAGGGCGTGCCGTCGGCGAGGCTCCGCGCCACCGACAGCAGGGTGCCGTCGCCGCCCAGGGCGATGACCAGGTCGTAGCTCTGATTCGGGTCGAAGCGCCGGGGTACCTCGGCGTCGCCGGTCGCATCGAAACCGCCGAGACCGACTTCGTCGAGCTCGACCTCGATCTGCCGGCGGCGCAGCCACTCGGTGAGCTCGGCGGCCACTCGGATCGCCTCCGGTACCGGCTTGGCGACCACCCCGACACGACGGATCTCCGGAGCGCCGCTCATGCTCGGTCCTCTCTCGGCCGACGCAGCCCGACCAGGCTCTCCCGGTTGCCCGACATCCCGGGGACCGGCGACTCGATGCAGCCGATCCCTTCGAGCCCCAGGGCCTCGAGCTCCGCCAGGCGTTGGGCCACGACCCGGCGACGGAGCTCCGCGTCACGCACCACGCCGCCCTTGCCGACGCCGGCGGGGCCGACCTCGAATTGGGGTTTGAGGAGGATCACCAGCTCGGCCCCGGGGGCGAGGACCGGCAGCACCGACGGCACCACCTTGAGCACCGAGATGAAGCTGAGATCGAAGGTCGCGAGGTCCGGCGCCTCGGGCAGCAGGTCTCCGGGCAGCCGGCGGGCGTTGACGCCCTCGAAGGAGACCACGCGGGGGTCGGCTCGCAGGGTCGGAGCCAGCTGGTCGTGACCGACGTCGACGGCATAGACCCGCGTCGCGCCCCGCTGGAGAAGGCAGTCGGTGAAGCCACCGGTGGAGGCGCCGACATCGAGACAGACGCGGCCCCGGGGATCGATGGCGAAGGCGTCGAGGGCCGCGGCCAGCTTGCGCCCGGCCCGCGACACGAAGGGCTCGACGACGCCGCGGACCTCGACGGCGGCGCCGTCGGGCACGGCATGGGAGGGCTTCGAGGCGGCGGTCCCCGCCACGGACACCGCGCCACCCTCCACCGCCCGCCGAGCCTGCTCTCGGCTGCGGAAGTAGCCGCTTCGGACCAAGTATTGATCGAGACGCAAGGGCCGCTCCCGGAGGTTGCTCAAGAGGCTGGAGCGGACGCCGAGCCGCACCCGATCCGGCTCGCTGCGATCCGCCGAGGACACCATGGCCGCCACCGTCACCCGGCCCGTCTCAGGGCTCGGAAAGCGTCATCATACCACCCGGTTTCGCGCCCATCGCGGCCTCGCCGGCGGCTGCCTCGACCTCGGGAGAGCCGGCACCGGGCCGGGTCAGGCAGAAGGGGATCACCAGGACGAAGAGAAAGAGGCGCTGCACCTCGGTGTCCGCCCAGTTGTCTTCGAAGAGACCCGCGACGACGAAGGCGACGAGGGTCAGGAGGACGCCGAAATAGAGGTCCGCCCGCGGCGAGCGGCGCCAGCCTTCGGCGCGCAGCCGCCGGATCGTGGTCCAGCCGCTGGTGCCGAGCATCGCCAGGAAGATGGCCAGCGAGGCCAGTCCCCGCTCCGCCGCCAGGGTGAGAAAAGAATTGTGCAGGTGGGGCACCCAGAAGCGCGGCGCCGTCGGATGGCGGTAAATCGAGTAGCGCTGCGGCACCATGTCCGGGCCGAGACCGAAGAGGGGCCGGTCGCTGACCATGTGGACACCGGCGTAGGCCATGCACAGGCGGTCGTAGTTGGAGGGGTCCGAGAGATCGAAGATCGAACCGGCCCGTTGCAGGATCGGCACCGGTGCCAGGAGCAGCACGACGAGCCCCAGCGGGAGATAGGCGAGAAGCAGCTTGGGAGCCCGGAACAACGCCAGCACCGTCAGCACCACCGCCATGGCCACCCAGGCGTTGCGCGTGTAGGAAACCAGGATCGCGGCGCTGATGGCCAGCAGCGCGAGCCAGGCCCAAACCCGCCGGCGACCGCGGCCGAAGGCCATCCAACCGAGGAGCAGGCAGTTGCAGATCAGGAGCACGCCGGAGAAGGTCATGTAATGCGACATCGAGCCGCGGATCCGGCGGTCGAGGTCGTCGTAGCCGACGGCGTACTGGACCAGACCGGTGAGCGCCAGGAGAGCCCCGAGCACCACCAGCCCCACGACCAGCCGGCGGACGTCGCGCTCGCGCCGCAGCAGCAGGATCGCCAGCAGAGGCGTGGTCAGGTTGAAGACATCGGAGAGCGACTTGGCGCTCACCCGCGGCTGGTACGACAGCGCGGTCGAGGCACACAGCATCAGGACATAGAGGCCCAGCAGCCAGAGCCAACGGCGGCCCGAGGGCGACAGCTCGACGCGGCGCCGGGCCAGCACGAAGGGCGCGGCCAGCAGCGAAAGGCCGAGCAGGATGTTCGACAGCGCGATACTGAACAGACCGAGGAGATGCCCCGCGAAGAGTGCGAGGCCGGTCCGTTCGCGGGTATCTAGGGGCGAGGGGCCCGAAGCTCGGGTCAAGGCTGTCCCGGAGCGCCGCCCGCAGACTCGAGGACCGAGGCCGGCAGAGCCTCGTCGACCAGCATCACCGGGATGTCCGAAACGATGGGATAGAGGAGCTGCGAATCGCGGGACAAAAGCCCCTTCTCGACCACCGGCTCCTCGTCCCGAAAGTGCTCGCGGTACTTCTCCGCCAGGGTCTGGCGGACCTCCGCGGGCAGGTCCACCAGCTCGAGCTCGCCCTTGGTCTTGGGGCAACGCAGGATCGCCAGAAGCTCCGGATCGACGGCCATGGGTCCTCCAGTCGGGTGAGTCGGTCCCGGAAGGGCCTCGGCCGATCCCGGGAGGTTGACGTTAACACGGCGCAGCGGGCTCGCCGAGGCTTTGGGCAGCGCGGCTCAGGGCCCGTGATCGGGTACCAGGAGACGCTGCACCGAGAGCGCCCGACCGGTCGTCTCGTCGACGTCGAGAATCGCCGCGGCGAGGCGGACGTCCTCCTTGGCGACCTCGAGCCGGACGCCGGTCTGGAGCAGGAAGCGCTGCAGCGACTTGTCGGCGCGAAACCCAATGATGCCTTCGTAGGGGCCAGTCATCCCGACGTCGGTGATCAGCGCCGTGCCACCGGGCAAGACCCGCTCGTCCGCCGTCGGCACGTGGGTGTGGGTGCCG
>JAGQSE010000128.1 GCA_020439725.1 Acidobacteriota bacterium | reverse complement strand
GGCTTGATCCCCACCGTGAGCTGCTCGAGGAAGGTCTCGGGAAACGACTCGTCGCCTGCGAAGCCGAGCTCGATGTCTCGGCCGTCGGCGGGGATTGCCGCCGTGCCGAAGAGGTAGTCCCAGAGGCTCAGGGTGAGGCCGAAGTTCATGCCGTAGGGACGGTCCTCCGGCAGGTCCTTGACGTGATGCCAGATGTGCATCTGCGGGTTGTTGAAGACGTACTTGAGCGGACCCAGCGGCACCCGGACGTTCGAGTGGTTGAAGTGGCCGACGGCGAGGGTGAAGATGTGCACCACGAAAAAGTCGTCGATGCCGAATCCGATCATCGCCAGGGGGATGTACTCGAGGGTCCTGTAGACGACGTTCTCCATCCAGTGGTAGCGCAGGTGGGCGGCGAAGCCCATCTCCTCGACCGAGTGGTGGACCTTGTGGAACTGCCACAGGAACGGGACGCGGTGGAGGAGCCGGTGGGTGTTCCACTGCACGAAGTCGCGGACCACGAGAAGGGTGAGGAGCTGGCCCCAGATGGGCCACGCGTCGACCTGGATGGCGACCAGGTTCCGGACGCCAAACCATGCCAGGAAGTCCTTGAACAGGTTGACCGCCACGTCGGAAGCCGCGTTGTAGACCACGAGCGAGAACAGGAAGAAGTTGAAGAACATGTAGAAGGCGTCGAGCCAGAAGTCCTTCCGGAACCGCGCCTGGTCCTTCCGCCACGGCCGGATCAGCTCGAAGCCGAAGAACAGGAGCGAGATGCCGACGAGCCAGACCAGGTAGTTCCTGGCGTGGAGGTGCGTCAGCTCGCCCCACAGGTAGCGGGCATAGTTCTGGTAGCCGTGGAGGAAGATCGTCCAGTAGTGCTCCATCGTGTGTTCCCCATGCCTCGTCGACGATCAGCCGTCTACCAGCTCTCCAGCTGGGTCTCGGGCGGTCTTACGAGCCTCGGCTACCGGTTGGCCTGCTCTGGAAGCCGTCTGATGCGACTCCCTCCAGCGTGACACCATTCTCGAGGCTGCTGTAGGATCCGGTCCAGCGGAGCTGCCCCCATCGAGAGCGACGAAGCTGCCAGGAGACCCAGCGGTGACGGGTCGGCAGCACGATGAACCGCTTGCAACGTATCACCCCGGCGATGCTCCGACGGAGGAGATCCATGATCGTTGGAGCGCACTCCGTGATCTACAGCAAGGACGCGGAGGCGGACCGAGCCTTCGTGCGGGAGGTCCTTGGATTTCCGCACGTTGACGTCGGGGGTGGTTGGCTGATTTTCGCGCTGCCTTCGGCGGAATTGGCGTTCCATCCCTCTGGCGGCGATCCATCCGATGGCGGCGGCAACCACGTGCTCTTCCTGATGTGCGACGACATCGTCGCCTTCTGCCAGGAGATGTCCGAAAAGGGTGTTCATTGCAGCGCCATCCACGAGGAACGGTGGGGGCGCCTGGTCGAGATCTCGTTGCCCGGTGGAGGGCGCCTGGGCGTCTACGAGGCCAAGCATGAGCGCCCCGGAAAGCCTGCCTGAAACCACGCAAGGGGGTACAGGTTCGAGGCCTGCGACTCGGCGTACCCGATCGCAACCGGTGAGGCGGCTTCCAGAGCCGGCAGGCTGCCCCTGAAATCGGTACGAGAATGACATGCCGGGCGAAAGATCCCCTTCATGCTTCCTGAGGAGCTACCAAGACTCGACGTGGGAAGTGGCCGAGGCCGCTGGCCGAGTCGTCGAGCAGCTCGAATGCTTCTTGGGCGAAGACGGGCATCCCGAGAAGTTCCTCCTGCGATTGTCGGAGGTCGGGTGGGCGGAGTGCTATCTCGACGCCTGGCTCGGGTTCTGGCACTTGCTCGACGAGGCGGCCGCCGAGAGAGTCCGAGAGGACTACGACGGGTCGGGCTGCGACGACGTCGGGAAAAGACTCGGTCTCGTCGGTCATCCGGTTCGCCGCGTGACGTGCTCTTGGTCGTCGCTGGGAACCGTGATCGAGTTTCACTTTGAAGCCGGGACTCTGCGGCTTGTAGAAGTGGATTCGAAGGACCCGGACTCGAGCTCGCGCCTTGAGTGGAAGGCGGCTGGGCAAGAGGGTGGCGAGGGCTGACGAAACTTCGCGGCGGACACCGGCCTCGAGATCCCTGCCCGGCCGCTACCGAAAGCGAACGGCCAGTCACCCGACCCGATTGTCGAAGTCCTCGATCTTCTGGGCCACGGTGCCGCGTTCCTGGTCTCGGACCTCATCGAGAATCGGACGGAAGAGCGGGTCCGGCGTAAGGATGTCTTGCGCCAGCGTGGCATAGCGGCGGTCGAGCTCCTCGATGCGCGTCTTGCGAGCCTGTGGGTCGAGGAGCGCAAGCTCGACGGCGCGGTCCCAGGCGCTCTTGCGCTCGTCCTTCATGGCAAAGGCGAGAAGGAGATTGCCGATCTTCTCGCCCATTGGCAGCAGGATCCGCAGCGGATGCCAGACCTTGGCCTCGTCGTGCTCGACGATGTCGAAGAGCGAGTCGAGGATCGCGTTGATCTTGGCGAAGTCGCCGGCAAAGCCATGGATCGCGTCGCCCGGACAGGTTTCCGCGGCGGCCACTGCGAGGTCGAGGTTGATGTGCGCGTTCATTCCCAGGAAGAGGTGTTGGATCACGGTGAGCTTCGGGTTCGCGGCACCCGTAAAGGAGGCCTGCCAGACCGCGGTCGCTTCCCATTCGTCGAAATGGGCGGAGACCGCGTCGAGATAGCGGTTGGCGAAGTTCTTGTCCATCTCGGCCATCCGCGCGTTGTCCGCGAAGCGGCCTTGGTCGACGGCCCCGACGATCTTGAGGGTCGTCAGCCGGTAGAGCATCGCGAAGTAGCCGACCGGATCGTTCTGCGTGCGGCTGCGGGCCACCACCTGCTCGAGGAGCGGCACGACCTCGTGGCAATCGTCGGCCTGCCAGACGGTCTTCCTTTCGTTCATGTCTCGAGCCTCCAGGCACCGCGGAGCGACGGCGGGATGTAGAAGTGGATCTTCTTGACGTGGGCGAAGTGGCGGAAGATCCCCTCGAGCAGGTGTCGCTCGAAGAGGCCCGAGGCACCGCGTACGAGAGAGGAATGGTCTTCGGCGTCGCCGATCTCGCGATTGAAGAAGCGGTAGACGTCGAGAAGCGACCGGTCGAGCTCCTCGTGCTCCGGATCGCCCGTGATACCGATCGCTGCCGCGGTGCTCGGGCTGACCAGGTACCTCATCAAGGCTTCGGGGTAGGTGTCGAAGAGCGTGCCCGGCGACAGGTAGGCCCTGTAGTCGATGGCGCTCCTGGTGAGCACCCGCCCCGCTTCGGACGGACCCACCTGGTGACGGAGGATCGCATCCTGGAGCGTTCCCGCTTCGGCGACCGTGGCGGGAAGGATGTCCGCAGAGATCCCGAGCAGGCGGCCGACCAGCGCCCAGGTGTAGACGAAGGCTTCCTTCTCGTCGATCTCGAGCCGGACGCCGAGTGCCTCGAGGCCCTGGAGCACGGTGATCGAGAAGCTCATCAGGGTGCCGGCTTCGTCCTCCTGGTTGATCGGAAGACCGTAGGTAGCGCGATCCCAGCCTTGCGCCAGCAGGTAGCGGCGGATCGAGGCATGGATCAGCCGGACCTTGCGGATCGATGCCAGCCCGCGCCCGTCGGTCTCGAGACCGCCCTCGACGAGCACGTCGAGCACGAACTGCGCGGTCTCCATCAGCCGCCGCGAGTAGTTGCGGAAGTCGGGGGCGTCGTCGATCATCCGGCCGGTGCGAAAGAGCACTTCGGCGCCGCGCCAGCACGAATAGCACTCGGGTAGCGACTTGCAGAACAGCGTCATGAAGAGGGTGGGGCCGTACTTGGTAAAGACCTCCTGAGCCCTCGCGATCCGCTCGCGGTCTGCATCCGCCGGTAGCCCTTCGCCGCCGCGGAAGTACTCCTTCGCCTCCGGTGGCAAGGCATCGGGCGACGCGCTGTTGGTGAGAAGCGAGCGGAAGACCTCGTTGACCGAGTCGAGGTCATGGTGCTCGAAGATCGCTGCTACCACCCGGTCTCCGACCTCGTCGGTTTGCCCGCGCAGCCGCTCGAGGTTCTCCGTCGAGAGCTCGATCATCACCGTCCCTCCACTGCCTGACACACTTAGGAATTGCCGGGCCACTATACCTGGCGTCGGCATCGAGCTCGAAGACTCCGTGCCGGCCGTCGGCTGAGAGACGGGCGAATCCGCGGTCTGAGAGCCCTTGGGAGTCGCTTCGCTCGAGGCACTGGGTATGATCCCTGCCATCACAGGCGAACAAGGTCATAGCCGGGCTGCCCACATGGATCGAGGAGACACGCGATGCAGATCTGGGAACACCTCTTCCTCACCGGTGAGTTTCGCGAGCGGGAAGACCTCTTGTCGGGGCTGACGCTCGAGCAAGTGACGATGCGACCGGACGGCGTGCCGCACTCGATCTACGACGAGCTGTGGCATGCGGCGACCTGGCAACGCATCGTCGTCGAGAGGGACCAGGCGGCCCGAGACGCGTTGCTCGACGGTGGCGAGGACTATCCGAGGACACCACCGGAGCACGAGCAGCAATGGCACGACGTCGTGCGCTTGTTTCTCGATGGCGCGCGAGCCGCGGCTGCCTGGGCTCGGTCGGGGAAGAGCTTGCTCGACGAGGAACGGCCCGGGGTGACCGGGGCGGACACGTTGAGCAGCCTGGCGGTCCACAACGCCTATCACCTGGGCAAGATCGTCGCGTTGCGGCAGCGAATCGGCGCCTGGCCGCCGAAGGCAGCGGCCGGAGAAGCCTGAGCTTCCGGATCTCGACTGCTTCGCCCGGAGACTCCGCTTCGAGCTCGACGCGCGAGCCGATGCCTTGCCACGCATCGCCCTTCGGCGCGACAATGGCGCCGTGCACAGCAAGCTGCTGAAGCTGGTTCTGGTCTGCCTGGCCTGCCTCGGGCTGGTCACGGCGCTGGGACTGGTCATCTGGATGTTCCACTGACCAAGAAACAAGAGGAGTTGGGCCGATGGCAATGAGCAAGAACATGGGCACCGCCGACCGAGTCATCCGTCTGTTGATCGCCGCTGTCGTGGCGATTCTCTACTTCACGGGCCAGATCTCCGGGTTGGCTGCGATCATCCTGGGCATCCTGGCTATCATTTTCGTCCTCACCAGCTTCATCAGCTTCTGCCCGCTCTACGTGCCGCTCAAGCTGTCGACGCGCGGCAAGTGACTCCTCGCGAG
>JAGQSE010000127.1 GCA_020439725.1 Acidobacteriota bacterium | reverse complement strand
CCGACCCAGGCATCGAGCCGGCCGGTGGCGTAGAGCGCCTCGACTTCGGCGCGTGCGGCCTGGCTTTGCAGATCGACGCCGGCGAAGGCGGTGTCCAGCGATTGGTTCAGTTGCGTGAGGTAGTCGGCGGTGCTGAGTTCACCAGCGCGCCACAGACGCTCGAGCAGGTCCACCCGCTCGTCGAATCGCCCACCGGGCCCGGCCTGCCAACGCTGCAAGGCGGTCCGCAATGCGGCCCGGGTTGCTCGGGCGCGGTCCGCCCGGGCGATGAGTTCGCGCTCGACCCGGGCTTGCTCGGCGGTGGCAGCCTCGGCCTCGGCCCGTGCGGCCGAAACCTCCGCTCGGTAGGGATTGCGGAACTGCAGCGGCACGCTGACCGACAAGGCCAAGACGTCGTCGCTGGCAGCGCCAAGCTCGATGCGACCGGCTTGAAGGCTGATGGTGGGATCAGCCCGACGATCGCGGTCGGCCACGAAGACGCGCTGCTCGGCGGCCTGCTGCTGCGCTCGCGCCATGCGCCCCTCAGGCGTGCGCCAGGGATCGAATTCGGCGTCGTCGGTCGAGCTCGCTGTCGAGCATGTGGCGAGGTCACGCTGCGCGTCGCCGCCACCCAGCGCACGAAAGGCCTCCTCTGCACGCGCCACGTCAGCGAGCAGCGTCGCATGCTCGGCCTCGGCCTGATCGCGGGCCAGCGCCGCGAGATCGCGCTCGGGTGCCGATACGTCGCCAGCCTGAAACTGGCGCTCGGCCAGCTCGGCGAATCGCTGCATCAGGGCCAGCCGTCGCAGATCCAGATCCCGGCGTGCCAGTGCGGCTTGACGATCGATGGCGGCCACCAACCAGGCTTGCGCAAACTGACTTCGGCGATAGACCGCTTCGGCCGCGGCGGTGTCGAACTCCGCGACGCCAAGCGCGCGACGGGCCGCCCGTTTGCGGTGGACATCGAGGGTGATTGCCAGACCGGCCGTCGCGGTGCGGTCGTCGCCTTCCCTGTCGACGGCGAGTTCGAGATCGGGGTTGTACAGCGGCTGTGCGGCCGCCTCAGCACGGGCGCGGGCCGCCGAAAGGGTCCGCTCCGTGGCCACGGAGGCGGGGTGTTCCGACCAGGCCAGCCGGACGGCGCAGGGTGATTCCAGAGCCGATTCGGCGTGTGCGACGCTAGAGACGCAAGCCATCAGCAGCACGCCACCGGCGCGCCAGCGGGCCCGCATTACAGCAGGAGAGAGCATGGGGGATCCTTGAACGATCAGACGGTCCCGTGGCGCGTCGGCCACGGGTCGGATGGTCGAGGATCAGGCGATGGGAGGTCTCAGCTCGCGCCTCGGTGGCACGTCGGGCGCCGCGTCGACAAGCCCGCGCAGCAGGGAGTCGGTTTCGATGACGGCTGCAAGCAGCGACGGACTGGGCAACGCCGCCGGCAGGTGGCAACCGCAGTGCAGGCAGTGCCCTGTGGCATGAGCCTGGTCACCGTCCTGCTCGCCATGATCCACCACGGCCGCCGTGGGCGCAGCGTCTGCATCCGCGACGAACGCCAGGCTTTCGCTCAGGTCGCCCGGTGCGCAGGCCATGACCATGCCCAGTCGCAGAACGAACACCGCCAGCGCCGCGACGGCCCAGCGAGTGGAGCCGCGCAGTCTCGACAGCAGTGGGCGTCGATGCACCGTCATGCGCACAGGATATCGGCCGCATGTTGCGATACACAATTCCATGCCGGTCGCACAGCGAACCGCTTCAACGCGGGGCACATTCGGACAGCGACATTACGAGACCCACTCGCTGCCGGCGTTGCCGGGGATCTCGGCCTCCTTGGCGGTCTGCCGCAGAATTTCCCAAGACTCCCTGAGCACATAGATGCCGATGAGGGCGCCGATCACGAGGTCTGGAAACCGGGAACCGGTCCAGGCCACCAATGCCGCGGCGGCGAGCACGCCGAGATTGGCCATCACGTCGGCGCGCGTGCAGATCCAGGTCGCGCGCAGGTGTACCTCGCCACTCCGGAAGGGCAACAAGATCTTCAATACCACGAGGTTCACCAGTAACGACAACGCTGCCGCGAACAGCATCGCGACACTCATCGGTTCACTGCCATACAAGGCACGCCGGACCACTTCGACCAGCACACCGATGCCCAGAAGCACCATGATGCCGCCGGTGGCCTGAGCGGCGCGGCGCTTGAAGAGGAGAGACCTTCCCACTGCAGCGAGTGCCACAGCATAGGCCGCAGCGTCGGACGCCATGTCCAGCGCATCGGCCAGCACACCGGAAGTCCACATCTACGTTCAATAAAGCCGGGAAACCGCCGGCAGCACCTGCGCGTACGGCGCGCGGGCGGCTTCAGCGTGGAATAGCGACGTTGTCGATCAGGCGCGCCCGTCCCAGCTGCGCGGCCGCGAGAATGCGGCCCGGTTCATCGTGCGATCCAAGCGGCGCCAGCGTTTCGGCGTGGCGCGCTTCCACATAATCCACCTTCCCAAAACCGGCGTCGCGGATCTTCTCGCGCGCGGCGGCAACGGCTGCAGCGACGTCTCCACCTTTCGAGATCGCGTCTGCGGCCCCCGAGATCGCCTTGAACAGCGCGGGCGCCTTCGACCGCTCCTCGGGCATCAGATAGGCGTTGCGCGAGGACATCGCGAGACCGTCCGCCTCACGCACCGTCGCGACGCCGATGATGTCGACGGGGATATTGAGATCGGCCACCATGCGGCGAATGACGGCGAGCTGCTGATAGTCCTTTTCGCCGAACATGGCGAAGTCCGGCATGCACTGCAGGAAGAGCTTGGCGACGACGGTGGCGACGCCGCGAAAATGACCGGGTCGCGAAGCGCCCTCGAGGGGCAGGGAGACCTCTTCGACGTTGACGTAGGTCTGGAAGCCAGACGGGTAGATCTCCTCCGGTGCCGGGCTGAAGGCGACGTCGGCGCCGGCCTCGCGCAGCAGGGCCAGGTCACGCTCCGGGTCGCGCGGGTAGCGCTCGAGATCCTCGGGCTGCCCGAACTGGGTCGGATTGACGAACAGACTGACCGCCACGCGGTCGTTCTCACGCCGGGCTCGCTCCACCAGTGCCAGATGGCCGTCGTGGAGAAAACCCATGGTGGGTACCAGGCCCCAGGTGGCGCCCTCGTCCGCGCGCCGGCGCCGGCGCACCTCGTCGACGGTGGTCAGCTCGTACATGGCTCGGAATCCCGACGCTCGATCAGCGTCTCCAGCTCCCGGGCGTCCTCCGCCGCTACCGGGCCCGACGGGGCCGTGGCGCTGAGGCGCTGCCACAAGAGCTCGTTGACGGGGGTGGCCACCCCGACCCGGCGACCGTGCTCGACCACCGCACCCGAGATGAAGTCGACCTCCGTGGTGGCTCCCCGGCTCAGGTCTTGGAGCATCGACGACCGATTGCCGGCGGTGGCTCGGCACACCTCCTCGGCGCGGTCCCCGGCGTCGGGGAAGGGGAGCTCGAGCCCCAGGGCCCGAGCCACCGTCGCCGCTTCCTCCGCCGCTCGGCGCATCAGCCGCCGAGCCCGAGGCTCCTCGACCAACGCGCCGTTGGGCACGCCGAGCAGGGCCGTCAACGGGTTGATGGCGCAGTTGATCACCAGCTTGCTCCAGATCAAGGTCCGGGCATCGCCGGTCCGCCGCGTCGGCAGGCCCACCGCTTCGAAGAGCTCGGCGACGGTCTCGAGGCGGTCGGCGGTCTCCGGCCGCATCGCCAGCCAGGTGGGCCCGTCCGCGGCATGACGGACGACGCCGGGACCGACGACGTGGGCGGCCTGTTCGGTGACCCCCTGGGCCGCTCGCCCGACACCGACCACGCGCTCGAGGATCTCGAGGTTGCCGAGGCCGTTCTGCAGGCTGAGGGCGAGGCCGGGGGTCTTGGCCGGGGAGCGGTCGAGGATCCCTCGGGCCCACAGCGCGGCGCGCTCGGTGGCGGGGGCCTTGACCTGGACGAGGACCAGCGCTGCGCCGGGGGCTCGGCGTGGATCGTCCACCGCCGAAACCCGGCGCCGGGTGCTCCGGCCATCGGGCTCGAGGACCTCGACCCCGTCCCGGTCCAGGTGCTCGACCTGCTCGCGCCAGGTGCCCGCGAGGGTCACGCGGCGCCGCGTCGCCAGCCGGCTGGCGAACAGGCAGGCCATGGCTCCGGTGCCGAGGACGACGACGTCCCCGCCGACTCCCGTCGGCCCGGCGAGGTGTGCCGGATCAGTCACCGAGGGTCTCGAGGAACGAAGCCAGCTCGTCGTCGGGCATGGCGTAGGTGTGTTCTTCGGCGGGGAAGCGACGCGCCTCGACGTCCTCACGATAGGCGGTCAGGGCTCCGTGGATGGTCTCGCCGAGGTTGGCATAGCGCTTGACGAAGCGTGGCTGGAAGTCGTCGAAAAGGCCGAGCATGTCGTGGTAGACGAGCACCTGGCCGTCGCATCCGGCGCCGGCGCCGATGCCGATGGTGGGGACCGAGAGACGACGGCTGATGGCGCTCGCCACCGCCGCCGGGACCGACTCGAGGACGATGGAGAAGCAGCCCGCGGCTTCGAGGGCGCGGGCGTCTTCGAGCAGGCCCAGGGCCGCCGGGGCGGTCTTCCCCTGGACGCGGTAGCCGCCGAGCCTCGAGATGCTTTGGGGGGTGAGACCGATGTGACCCATGACCGGGATCCCGGCGTCGGCGATGGCCCGGACGGTGTCCGCCATGGTGCGACCGCCTTCGAGCTTGACGGCGCCCATGCCGCCTTCCTTGAGGAACCGTCCGGCGTTGCGCACCGCCTCGGTGCGACTCGCCTGGTACGACAGGAAGGGCATGTCCCCGACCAGCAGGGCGTGGTCGGCGCCGCGTGCCGCCGCCTTGGCGTGGTGGACCATCTCGTCCATGGTCACGGGCACCGTGCTTTCGAGCCCGAGCATGACCATGCCGAGGGAATCGCCGACCAGGATGACGTCGATCCCCGCCCGGTCGACGAGGCGGGCGGAAGAGAGGTCGTAGGCGGTGACGACCGTGATGGGCCGCCCCGCGTCCTTCTTGGCCTGGAGTTCCTGAAGGGTGAAGCGCTTGGTGCTCAAGGGGGGTCTCCGGCGGCGGTCGCTCCGGCTAGGGCCGCGGCACACCTTTCAACCCGGCGGGTGGGTTACAGATTCCGCGCCCAGCGGGAGCGCGGCTCGCCGGTGCCTTGCCGGAGAGGTACCGGCGGCGGATCCCCAACACTAGCAGGCCGGGCATCGGCTGGGGAGTGCGTGCGTGTTACAACATTTGCCGCAGGGTTGTAATACTTGCGAGGATACGAGGTGCCCAGGCTCGGCGCCGGGGTGGTAGTCAGGAGTGCCTGCGAACGTTATATTCGGGGCCTCCGGCCGTGCCCCGGAGCGCTTCCAGGGCTCGCCGCCCCGGCCGTCGTCGCCGGGTGTCGGCTTCCGGCGCGGCCGCAGCGAACCAACTCCCGATTGGAGCCAGACCCATGACCGATAGGGTGAAACCGCGGTTGTCGCGGGGATTGCGCGATCTCCTACCCGAGGAGATGATCGCCCGCCAGCGCATCATCGACACCATCCGCGCCGTGTACGAGAGCTATGGCTTCTCGCCCGTGAGCACGCCCGCCATCGAGTATCTCGACGTGCTCACCGGCAGCGCCGGCGAGGAAGCGCACCAGAGCATCTTCCGCGTCGTCGGCCCCGAGGAAGAGGAGCTCGGTCTGCGCTTCGACCTGACGGTGCCGCTGGCGCGATTGGTGGCTCAGTACCAGGAGCTGCCCCGCCCCTTCCGGCGTTACCAGGTGTCGCCGGTGTGGCGCGCCGACAAGCCCGACAAGGGGCGCTTCCGAGAGTTCACCCAATTCGATCTCGACTCGGTGGGGGCGGTGTCGGAGATCGCCGACACCGAGATCATCGCCGGCGTCTGCGACACGCTCACCGCCCTCGACGTCGGCGGCTACGTCGTGCGGTACTCGAGCCGTGGCATCCTGAACACGCTGCTGGCATTCGCCGGCATCGAGGCGGTGCGCGCCACCGACGTCTTCCGCGTCCTCGACAAGCTCGAGAAGATCGGTTTCGACAAGGTCCGCCGCGAGCTGACCACCGGCTACACCGACAGCTCCGGCGACGAGATCCGCGGCGTCGGTCTGGCGAACGAACAGGTCGACCGCATCGCGCGCTTCCTCGAGGTGCGCTCGGAGCAGCGCTCGGAAGTCGTGGCCCAGCTGCGCGAGCTGTTCGCCGGCGTTCCCGGCGCCGAAGAGGAGATCGCCGTCGTCGAGACGCTGTCGCGCCACCTCCATGCTCTCGGCTATGGCGACGACCGCGTGGTCCTCGACCTCAGCATCGCGCGGGGCCTGGCCTATTACACGGGGCCCGTCTTCGAGGCCAACCTGCTCGACGCGCCGCAGTTCGGATCGATCTTCGGCGGCGGTCGCTACGACGACCTGGTGATGCGTTTTTCGGGACAGAAAGTCCCCGCGACGGGGGGCTCGATGGGTGTCGACCGGTTGCTCGCGGCGCTCGTCCACCTGGGGCGGATCGAGCCCCGGCGGACCACCGCCGAGGTCCTGTTGACCACCATGGATCCGGCCTTGAACGATGAGTACCTGGCCATGGCTTTCGAGCTGCGGCGGGCGGGGATCCCCACCGAGCTCTACCTGGGCAAGGCGCGCAACATTGGCAAGCAGATGAAGCATGCCGATCGCTGCGGGATGCCGCTGGTCCTGCTCTATGGCGAGGACGAGCACGCCCGCGGCATGGTGACCGTCAAGGACATGGACGCCGGCCGCGCCGCCTCGGCACAGGTCGAGCGTCGCGAGGACTGGATCGAGGAGCGTCCGGGGCAGCAGGAGATGCCCCGCGCCGAGCTGGTACCACGGCTCAAGGCGCTCTTGGGGCGGATCCACGGAGAGCGTCCTTGAGCGCGGTCGAGGCCCGTCCGCTGGTCCTCGACGGGAGCTCGCTGCTCCTCGAAGACCTGGTGCGGGTGTGCCGCGACCCCAGGGTGCGGGTGGCCTGCGCTCCCGAAGCCCTGGCGCGGGTCGAGCACGGCTGGAAGCAGATCGAGGGCGTGGCGCGGAGCTACTGCGAGGCCCTCGACGAGATGCGGGCCCACCCCGGCGGCGAGGTGCCCATGCAGGACTATGGCATCACCACCGGCTTTGGCGAGTTCAAGTCCGTGCCGGTGAGCCCGCGGCGCCTCGAGGAGCTCCAGCGCAACATCTTGCTCTCTCACATGGCGGGCGTCGGTGACAACGCGGACCCCGACGACCCGAGCAATTACTTCCCGGCGGAAATCGTCCGCGGCGCGCTGGTGACACGGCTCAACTCCTTCCTCCAGGGTCACTCGGGGGTGCGCCCGCAGCTGGTCGAAGCGGTGTGGCGGATGATCGACCGGGGCATCGTACCGTTGGTGCCGACCCGCGGCTCGGTGGGTGCGAGCGGTGACCTGTGTCCGCTGTCGCACCTTTTCGCGGTGCTCCTCGGCGAGGGCCGCTACTACCGCGTCGAGACCGGCGACGACCTCGCGATGCGGTTGCGGGAGCTGCGTTCGGCGGCCGCCCACCTGGCGCAGGATCTCGGCATGGCACCACCGGCGCCGAGCTTCAAGGAGGGGCTGGCGCTGACCAACGGCACCAACTTCTCGACCACCACGCTGGCGCTGGCGGTGTTCGATGCCGACGGTCTCGCGCGCACCGCAGACCTGGCCTGCGCGCTGACCCTCGAGGCGGTCTGTGGCTGCGCTCGCGCCCTCGATCCGCAGGTCCACGACCTCCGCGGCCATCGCGGCCAGGTCGACAGCGCCGCCAACCTGCGCTCGCTGCTCGAGGGCAGTCGCCTCCTCGACCGCGCCGGCGCGGTGCAGGACACCTACTCGCTGCGCTGCGCACCGCAGGTCCACGGCGCCTCCCGCGATGCCATCGGCTATGCACGGATGGTCGTCGAGCGCGAGATCAACGCCGTCACCGACAATCCTCTCTTCTTCCCCGGGCCGGCCGGCGAGAGCCATGGCCAAGAGCCCTGGGACTGGCGGTTCCGCGACAACTGGCCGGAGACCTATGACGGCACCCGTCGCGCCTCGTACTCGGCGGGCAACTTCCACGGTCAACCGGTGGCGCTGGCGGCGGACTTCCTCGCCATCGCGCTGGCGGAGCTGGCGAGCATCTCCGAACGCCGCGGCCAGGTGCTGCTCGACGCGCACCACAACCGCAACCTGCCCGGCAACCTGATCCCGCGGCGTGGGGTGAACTCGGGACTGATGATCGCCCAGTACACGGCCGCCAGCCTGGTGTCCGAGAACAAGGTGCTGGCGCACCCGGCGTCGGTGGACTCGATCCCGACCTCGGCCAACACCGAGGACCACGTGTCGATGTCGTCGATCGCCTCGCGCAAGCTGCGCACGGTGCTCGGCAACGTCCAGGCGACGCTGGCCATCGAGCTGTTGATCGCCACCCAGGCCATCGAATGGCGTGTGGCCATGGACTACCAGCCGGTACCCGACGGCATCGCGGGCACCTCGTCGGCGGCCGCCGGCGACTGGGCGGCGGCGGAAGAGGAGGCGGAGAGCTTCCGACGCTCGACCGAGCCGCAACACCACCCCGCCACCGCCGGCTGGCTCGGCCACGGGACCGCGGCGGCCTACCTGGCGGTGCGCCGGCGCGTCTCGCCGATGGTCGACGACCGGCCCTTGGACGGTGACGTCCGGGCCCTGCGCCGGGCCATCGCCGGGGGGGAGCTCGACGCCGCGGTGGCCGAGGTGCTGGGTGAAGGCCTGAGAGCCGTCGGGCCGCTCCAGAGCGCTGGCTGATCACACTCTCTTTCGAAGCCGCGGCGCAAATGACGAGCGGCCGACCCCGTGTCGGGACCGGCCGCTCTCCCGGTGGGATAGAGGCTCGTGGGCTCGGAGCCGGCGAGGCCTCAGGTCGTCGCTTCGCTCTCGCGCTTCGCCTCGGCGATGATCTTCTCCTGGATCAGCCGGGGCACTTCCTCGTAGTGCGACAGCTCCATGTGGAAGCGCGAGCGGCCCTGGGTCATCGAGCGCAGCGATTGCGCGTAATCGAGCATCTCGGCCATCGGTACGACGGCCTTGATCAGCTGCCGGTCGCCCTGCACCTCCATACCCTGGGGCCTACCGCGGCGGTGCGCCAGGTCGCCCATGATGTCGCCCATGAACTCCTCGGAGGTGATGATTTCTACCTGCATCATGGGCTCGATGAGCACCGGGCCGGCCTTCGCCATGGCCTCCTTGAAGGCCAGGGAGCCGGCGACCTTGAAGGCCATTTCCGAAGAGTCGACGTCGTGGTACTGACCGTCGAGCAGGCGGACGCGGAAGTCGACCACCGGGTAGCCCGCCAGGTAGCCGCGGTGCCGGGCTTCCTGGATGCCCTTCTCGACCGCCGGCCGGAATCCCTGGGGGATCGAGCCGCCGAAGATCTCGTCGACGAACTCGAAGTCATCACCGCGGGGTAGCGGCTCCATCTTGATCTTGCAGTCGGCGAACTGACCACGGCCGCCGCTCTGTTTCTTGTGCCGGCCGTGGCCGTCGGCAGCGCGCCGGATGGTCTCGCGATAGGGCACCTTGGGTGGGTGCAGGATGACCTCGACGTTGAAGCGGCTCTTGAGCTTGGCGACGGCGATTTCGACGTGGAGCTGGCCGGTGCCCGAGAGCAGGTACTCGCTGGTTTCCGGGTCGCGGCCGGCCTGGAGCCGGATGTCCTCTTCCATCAGGCGGTGCAGGGCTTCGCCGATCTTCTCCTCGTCGCCCTTCGACTTGGGTTCGACCGCGTAGGAGATGGCGGGTTCCCGCGGCGGCACCCAATCGAGACGCACCGGGTTGTCCTTGGTGCACAGCGTGTCGCCGGTGGCGGTCTGCTTGAGCTTGGCGACGCCGCCGATGTCGCCGGTGACCAGCTTCTTGGTGGCGGTGGACTGCTTGCCCTGCATGTGGAGGAGGGTACCGATCTTCTCGGCGGTTTCCTTCTGGCTGTTCCAGGCGGCGCTGTCGCTGTCGAGCTCACCGCTGACCACGCGCAGGATCGACAGCCGGCCGCTGAACGGGTCGCTCAGCGTCTTGAAGACCAGCGCGCTCATGGGAGCGTCGGGGGACGTGGAGACCTCGACGGCATCGCCACCGACGTTGGTGGCCGGATAGGTTCCCCGGTCGAGAGGTGTCGGGGCGATCTGGATCAGCGCGTCGAGGAGGGTCGAGCAGCCGATGCCATGGAGCCCCGAGCTCATCGTCAGAGGGAAGACCTTGCGGGTCAGGACCGCCTTGCGCAGCCCCACCTCGAGATCCTCCTGGCTCAGCGTGCCGTTCTCGAAGAAGTGGTCGAGGAGCTCGTCGTCGGCCTCGGCGACGGCCTCGATGAGCTCGTTGCGCCACTTTTCGACCCGCGGCTGCATCGCCTCGGGGATCGGAATCTCGGTCCCCTGGCCGTTGCCGTCACGCTCGAAGGTGTAGGCCTTGAGATGGACCAAGTCGACGATGCCCGACAGCTCGTTCTCCTTGCCGATGGGCAGCTGCACCGGCAACACCCCGCGACCGCAGAACTTCTCGAGGTCGTGGAGGGTGCGGGCCGGGTCGGCGCGTTCGCGCTCGAGCTTGGTGAGGTGGAAGATCACCGGGATCTCGAGGTCGGCGGCGTACTTCCAGGCACGCTCGGAGGTCACCTCGAGCCCGGAGACCGTGTTGACGCAGATCATCGTCGCGTCGGTGGCGCGCATGCCCGACCGTGTCTCGGTGAAGAAGATCCCGTAGCCGGGGCAGTCGATGAGGTTGATCTTGTGGTTGTTCCAAGGCACGAAGCAGGGGGCCAGCCCGATGGAGATCTTGCGCTCGACCTCTTCCGGATCGAAATCGGTGAGCGCGTTGCCGTCATCGACCTTGTGTAACCGGGTCGTGACGCCGCTGGTGTAGAGCAGCGCGCTCACCAGCGTCGTCTTGCCGGTATCGTTGTGACCGACGACGGCTAGATTTCGGATCTCCGCGGGGCTGTCGACCTGCATAGAGAGAAACCTCCTCCTGGACCGGTTTTGTGGAGGCTGAAATATAGCATACGGTCTGTAACGGATCCGGCCTGGTCCGGGGTCGTCGGAAGGGCCTCGAGCGGTTTGACGGAAGGGCGGAAGCGGGCCTAGAATTGGCTGCTCTCTGGACTTCGAAGGCACAGGTGACATGCACCCCGACGTGAGGCAGGTCCACTCGCAACCGCGATCCCCGGGGCGGTTTCCCGCCGCCCTAAGGTGGCCCCCGCGGCGTCGTTCCCCGACTCCGGTGGCGGACTTCGCCTGATGCACACGGGTACGCCTTCGAAGCTCGGTCGCTACGAGGTCCTCGAGGAGCTCGGCAAGGGATCGATGGGCGTCGTCTACCTCGCCCGGGATCCGCTCATCGGCCGGCTCGTCGCGCTCAAGACCTTCCACGTCGGCCACGGTCTCGGTGACACCGAGATCCAGCAGTTCCACGCCCGCTTCCTGCGCGAGGCCCAGAGCTGCGGCATCCTGAGCCACCCGAACATCGTCACGATCCACGACATCGTGGTGCCCGCCGAGCCCGGCGACGTCTTCATGGCGATGGAGTACGTCCGCGGCTCGAACTTGAAGCAGCTCCTGCAGCGCGCCGGCCGCCCCGAGCTCGAGTTCACCGCGCGGGTGGTGTGCCAGATCGCCGACGCCCTCGACTACGCCCACTCGAAGGGCGTCGTCCACCGGGACGTCAAGCCGGCGAACATCCTGCTGACCGCCGACAACCAGGTCAAGATCACCGACTTCGGCATCGCCCTGCTCAATACCTCGAATCTGACCCAGGACGGTCAGATGCTCGGCACGCCGAACTACATGGCACCGGAGCAGATCCGCGGCACCGACGTCGATCACCGTGCGGACATCTTCTCGCTCGGCGTGGTGCTCTACGAGATGCTGACGCGGCGCAAGCCCTTCCCCGGCGACAACCTGACGGTGGTGACGTACCGCATCGTCAACGAGTCCTTCGATCCGCCGGAGCAATACGTCGGCAAGCTCCACCCGGGGCTGCGCGAGGTCCTCGAGAGGGCCCTCGCCAAGAACCCCGACGACCGTTTCACGACCGCCTCGGAGATGGCGGCGGAGCTGCGCCGGCTGCTGCCCGTGGCCTCGACCCCCCTGGTCGGCGAGAACACCGCGGAGCTCCTCGCCGAGACCATGGCCTCGCTGCCGGGGCTCGACCTGCCCGAGCTTTCGGTGCCGCCACCGCCGGTGCTCGAGAACGAACCGGACTTCCGGCTGCCGGTCCCGTCGGCGCCTGCCTCCGGTTCGGACACGCGGCCACCGCTGCTGCCGCCGCCCGAACCGCCGGAACCCATCGGCGAGCTCCGGGCCGAGGACGGCGAGGGTTCGGAGACCCGGCCGCCGCTCTTCATGCCCGAGCCGCCGCTGCCGGAGATCACGATGCCCTCGCTGCCGGAGGTGGCGGCTGCCGCCCCGCCCCCACCTCCCAGCGCGCCGCCGCCGGCCGCCGTGGGACCTGGTACCGGCGAGGCGGTGGCTCCTCCCCCCGAGAGCGCCGCGGCGACTCCCGCCGCGACGTCGAAGCGGCCCATCGACCGGCGTCGCCTGGCCCTTCTCGGCGCGGTGGCGGTGGTCGCGCTGCTCCTCGTCCTGCTCACCCTCTCGGGCCTGCGGCGTCTCGCCGGGCCCGACACCGAGGCGGTTTACGGCACCGAGCGCGAAGCGGCGCGGCAGCAGGTCGAGCAGCTCCTGTCTCAAGGCCGATCGCTGCTCGACGAAGGCAGAATCGACCAGGCGGACACGACCTTCGGCCAGCTCCTGGAGCTCGCCGAGGCGCGTCGGGACGCGGTGCGCGAGAGCTACCGCGAGCGAGTCGCCGCCGGCGACCGTCGAGAGGCGGAGACGCGTTCCGAGGAGCTCGAGTGGTTGGCGGCGCGGATCGGCGAGGGGGAGGACGCGCTGCGCCAGGCCGAGGACCGGAGGCAGCAGCTGGCCTTCGAGGCGGCCCGTGACGGTGTCGTGCGGGACAGCATGGAAAGCGCCCGGATCGCTTTCGAGGAAGAGCGTTTCGAGGACGCCCGCGCCGCGGCGCTGACCGCCCTCGAGGCCGACCCGGGGGTCTCCGAGGCCTACGACCTGCTCGCCGATCTCGAACCGCAGCTGACCCGCACACGGCGTGCCGAGACCCGACCGGAACCCCGGCCGCCCCCGCCGCCCACCGTCGTGGCACCGAAGCCCGCCGAGACCCAGGAAGTCGCTCAGGTGGAGCCGCCGCCACCGGTCGTGGTGCCCGACCACGGTGTCCTCGAGGTGACGTTCACCTCGGACCTGCCGCGCGGAGTGCTGCTCATCTATCTCAACGAAGACCAGCTGCTGCGCGAGGACTTCCGCTTCATCGAGAAGACCGGGTTGTTCAAGCGGCCGCGCAGCTACACCGGCAACCTCGAGCGCCGTTTCGAGGTCGCCACCGGCACCAATACCCTCAAGGTCTACGTCTCCGGGGCCCGCAACCGTCCCACCGAGGTCGAGCAGCTCACCGCCAACTTCCCGGCGGGGGCGACGCGGCGTCTGACCATCCGGGTCAGCGAGGACGGGGCCATGAACGCGACGCTCCACTGAGCGGGCGCGGTGTCACGCCGGCCGCAGCTCCGCGTTCCGGGGCCTCGCGCCGGGCTCAGGGGCCGTGCTCAGCGGAGACTGTCGGGCTCGCTGATGTGGAGCTCGCCGAAGTCCGCGACCTGTCCTTCGAGGCTCTCTCGCGGTCCGACGGTGACCACCACCGCGCGGTCGGGGTGCAGGAAGCGCCGGGCGAGATCGAGGACGTCCTCGCGGCTCGTGGCTTCGATCTCGTCGAGATAGCGCTCCCAATGGTCCGCCGGCAGGTCGTAGAGCGCCATCGTGCCGAGGCGGGAACCGAGCTCGCCGATGCTTTGGAGCTGACCGACGAAGGTGCCGCGCAGGTAGCTCTTGGTGTCCGCCAGCTCGTCGACGCTCACCAGATCCTCCTGGATGCGCCGGATCTCGCCCAGGGTCTCGGCCACCGCCGCGCCGGCGACCTCGGTGCCGACGGCGGTGGAGACGAGGAAGGGGCCGGGGCCCCGGCGGCCGATGAACCGGCTGTGGGCGCCATAGGT
>JAGQSE010000126.1:8732-10264 GCA_020439725.1 Acidobacteriota bacterium | reverse complement strand
GCGGGCAAGGGGAACTCCTCCCACCGGTGATCCTCGAGATCGAGCCGGGCCAGCTTGCCGGCGCCGCCCTCCGCCACCCACACCCCACCGCCGGTGGCGAGCAGGCCGGTCGGCGAGGCGTCCTTCGACGGGATGTCGAAGACCTCGAAGGTCTCGGTCTCGAGGTCGAAGCGGGCGACGTAGTTGCCGCTCTCCTCGCTGGCGGAGATCCACAACGAGCCACGACCGTCGGCGATGATCATCAGCGGGCTCGAGTTGGCCCGTGGCATCGGATGCTCGTCGAAGGTCCCGGCGGTACGGTCGAACCGCGCGATCAGGTTGGCGCCGAGCTGGGTGAGCCATACCTCGCCCCGTTCGTCGAGGGTCATCCCGGCGGGGAGGGCGGCGTCGTTGCCGGTGGCGATCTCGCGCACCTCACCGCTCGCGGGATCGAGACGTGCCAGCGAGTTGCCCTGGAAGAGGGTCGCCCACAGGATGCCGTCGCGGTCCCGCGCGAGCCCCACCGGCATCTTGGCGAAGCCCGGAAGCTTGAATTCCTTGAACTCGTGGCTGTGGATGTTGAAGGCTCCGATGCCGTTGCCGTAGATCTGGTTGAACCACAGCCAGCCGTCCTCGTCCTCGAGCAGCTGGTTGCCCGGCCCGCTCCCCTCCGTCGGGATGGCGAAGTCGTCGATGCGCACCGAGGTCGAGGTGGCGGCGGGCTCCCCGCTCTCCGCTTCGGCAGCCGCGGGCGCGGCGGCCGGTACCGGCGCGCCGGCGGTCGTCTCCGCCTCGAGGACGATCTGGTCGGCGAGCTTGGGATCGAACATGCCGATCTTGTTGCCCATCTGCTCGGTGAACCAGATGCGACCGAAGCGGTCGACGTCGATGCCCCCTGGGCGGCTGTCCACCGTCGGGATCTTGAACTCGGTCATCGTCGCGGTCCGCGGATCGAAGCGCGTGATCGAGTTGCCGAAGACCTGGGTGAACCACAGGTTGTCGTCCTGGTCCGCCACCACCTTGAAGGGTGCGCTGTGGGGCGTCGGCACCTGGTACTCGATGATCTGGTCACCGACCACCTTGGCGAGCTTGTTGCCGACCATCTGGACGAACCAGATCGTGCCGTCGGAGGTCTCGGCGATTCCCGTCGGCCGGGCCAGCTGGGTGGGGATCTCGAGGCGGACGATCTGCCCCGCGGCCATGTCGTAGTAGCCGATCTCGTTGGCGGTGCGCGCGGTGTACCAGGCGCGCTTCTTCGAGTCGACGAAGATGGTCCGCGGCTCCGAGCCCGCCTCGGGCAGCTCGATCTCGGTCGCGTCGCCGCCCGGCTCCAGGAAGCCGATGCGGTTGGCGTTGCGCTGCGCGAACCACAGCCGGCCGTCGTGATCGACGTCGATCCCCAGCGCCCCGCCGTTGGGGTCGGCCAGCTGGTGCTCGACGATGCGGCCGCTGGCCTCGAGACGGCCGATACGGTTGGTCAGCCGCTCGGTGAACCAGACGGTGCCACCGGCGTCCATCACCAGCGAGTCGACCGCCACCTTGCTGCCGTCGCC
>JAGQSE010000126.1:8501-8689 GCA_020439725.1 Acidobacteriota bacterium | reverse complement strand
CCGATCTTGTTCTGTGCCGGGATGTCCTCGAAGCCGTAGAAGTCACCGCCGCCCTCGGTGAACCAGATCGAGTCGTCCACGTGACTCGCGATCACCATTCGAGGTACCGCCTTGTGGGTCGGGACGACGTACTCCTTGAACGCCATCTGATACGGGAAATCGGGCTCGGACTCGGTCGACCCGTTGGC
>JAGQSE010000126.1:0-8412 GCA_020439725.1 Acidobacteriota bacterium | reverse complement strand
TGGATGTCGTCGGAGAACAACAGGAGCGCCTCGTCGATCACCGTGTGGACGAGCTCCGGTCCCGTGTTCTTCCAGGTCACGGTGTCCCCGACCTGGACCTCCATCACCAGAGGCCGGACGTAGGGCGGGTGATCCACCAGCTGGACGGTGTGGGTCTCGGCGGCAGCCGTCGCCACGAAGCTCGCAGCGAAAATCAGGGTCGAGAGCGTGCAAGATTGCCGGCGTGTCGTCGGTCTCGGCGTGTGCATCGCTCGCCCCTCAGCCCCGGTCCTGCGGCAACACGTCTTCGAGGGCGGCCTTGAGATCCGCCACGGTGGCGATCTTGTCGACGTCGACGCGGCGATTCGGTGTCGATGTCCGGGCCAACAGGCTGCCGACGAGCTCGACGACCTCGACGGAATCGATCCCCAGGTCCTCTTGCAGGTCGTCTGCGGGTTCGATGGCACCGGTGTAGCCGGTGAACGAGCGCAGCCCTTCGATGACGAAACTCTCGAGGTCGTTGGCGACTCCCAAGGTCATGGATGCCTCCTCTCTCAACGGGACCTGTCGATCCACAGCAGGTCGCAGGTCTGATGGCCAATGGAAATGATCAAAGCCGCGGCGTCGGGGTCTTCCTCGAGGGCCTCGCAGGCGGCCACCACCGCGAGGGCGCCGCTGGCGGCGAAGGTTTCGCCGATGGCGGCCGTCAGGTCGAGACGGCGACAGATGGCCTCGGGCCAACCGGCGTCCAGGACCTCTTCGATCTGGCGGCGCAGGTCGTAGCCGGGCGGCAGATTGAGGAAGATCGAGCGGACGGGCGCCGCCCCGGGCCCCGCCTTGTGGCGCAGGGCCTCGAGGTGCCGTGCGATGCGCTCGGCGTCGTCGGAGCGTCTCCGGAGCAAGAGGTGTTCATGGGCACGGACGAGAAGTCCCCCGGGCCGAGCGGGCGCCAAGAGGACGAAGGCCGCCGCTTCGCAGAGGCTGGGCGACGGCTTCCCTGTATGGGGCAGAGAGCGCTCGACGAGGGGGGTCAAGGGTGCCTCGACGCCGCCCGCGAGCAAGAGCTCGGACTTGCCATGCCGGATGCGGTCGAAGGCCATCCCGATGGATAGCCCGCCCGCGCACCGGTCCGTGGTCACCGTCTTGGCGAAGCCTCGGAGCCGGAGTTGGATGGTGATCTGCCCCTGGGGAGCCGCGGGAAACCAGGCCGTCGCCAGGTAGGGACTGACCTCGTGGAGCCCGGGGCCGTGCAACGCGCGCAGCTGAGGCTCGGTGAAGGTCCAGCCCGCAAACATGTTGCCGGCGATGATCCCGCAGGTGGTTTTCGTGGTTTCGTCGAGGCCCGATTGTTCGAGTGCCTTCCTGGCCGCTCCGAGCGCGAGTAGGGAGAAACGATCCACTTTTCTCACCTCCCTTGTCGGCATTTGGGCGGCGAACTCCAGGTCGTTGTTTGCCATTCGGTGATCTGTCCCGGGCGGGACGGATCGTTTCCCGGCTACCAAGGCGTAGAGCTCCTGGGGAGCAGAAGCCGGGGCAGAAACGACGCTGCGGGCGGCGATTCCGACATCTCGGGTCGTAGGGCTCATGACGATCTCACGCTGTCGCTTGCGCGTGGTTAGGGTCGGTGGCTCGAAGCTCGCGGGTCAGCGGCTCGGGTCAGCGGCTCAGGGTCAACCGCTGTACCTGGTTGCGGCCCGGACCACGGACCGAATCGACGACGCGGAAGATGTAGAAGCGCGTCGGCACCTGGAGGGCGCTGTAGAACATGCGCTCCCAAGCGAGGATCCGCGGATCGTTGGGACGATCCTCACCGCGCTTGATGTAGGAGTTCTCGGCGTCCTCGAGGGTCTCGTACTCGCCGTAGTTCACCGACACCCGAGCGGCCTCGAAGGGGCGTGGGGTGTAGGGCGCGAGAGCGTTCGGCGACGACATGTCGGCGCCGTCGAGCACGTCTTCACCGAGATAGCCGGCGGGCAACCGATCGCGGGTGAACACCTTGACGTGATCGAGGGTGCGGTCGTATTCCGGGCGGAAGTCGTTGAACGGGACGAACACGCCGAGGTGGGCGACCTGCCCCACCGCGTCGCGGTCGTACTCGGTTCCGGTGGGTTTGGACGAGCCACCGTCGGCTCCCCAGTAGGTGTGCTTGAGGACCAGCGTATGGACCTCGGGATCCCGCGACGCATAGCCGCGCAGGATCTGGTTCCGCGACGCCGTCGCCGCCTCGAGCGCCGCCCGGTTGGTCCCCTTCGTGTAGGTCGCGAAGTGGAAGGTCAGCGTGTCGATGTTGCGCAGCACGCGCTCGTTGACGAAGCCCGGGACACGAATCATCTCGCGGGTCTTCTGGTAGAGGGTGTTCTGGAAGGTTGCGGCCTGGGCGGCCGGGATGTCCCAGATCACGACCTGGGCGTAGACCGCGTTCCCGGTCGGGTTGTTGTCGACCGGCTTGGCGGACAGGGGACCGGTGGAGATCGTCAGCGCGAGCGCCGTGACCCCCAAGATCGCTTTGGAAAGGTTCCTCATGATCGACTCCTCGTTACGTTGCTTGTTCATGGTTCGAAGTGGGCTCACCGCGACGAGTAGTTCTGCGTCACCTGCCCGGCGAGGCGCATGCTGACCAGCGAGCCCTCGCGGGCGTCCGCCGGCGCGAGGTGCTCCGCGTCGGACTGGAAGTACTGGCTGTAGGCGAGGTAGATGTCGGTGGCCTTGTCCTGGAAGATGGTCGCGCCGGACATCCCCTTGCGTCGGGTCAGGTCGTCGCGCACCTGGTCGAGGGTGACCCCCGAGTTGTAGACCTCGAGGACACTCATCTGGCCCGAGTAGCCGCCCTTGAAGTAGGACAAGGACGAGCCGTACTCGTCGAAGAGGTGGCCCTCGCCACCCGGGATGACGCTCTCGAAGGTGACCTGATCTCCGCGCTCGTGACCCCAATTGGCCAGCAAGTGCTCGATCACTCGGGTGTGGTAGACGGTCGGCTCTTCGACCAGGTAGGGCGCGATCGCCTCTTGCCGGCGATTCGCCAGCTTGTTCATCTCCGGCTCGCTGTAGTAGCGCACCACCGAGAAGAACTTGGTCACCCCGGCCTTCGTCATACCCGGAAGGGCCCGGCCGAGAGTCTCGTTGGCGAAGGTCGAAGTGGCTCCGTGGTAGCCGCCGTTGTTCACCAGGGCGGTCAGGAACTCGCCCTCGTTGGTGGGGCTGACCGGGAGGACGACGACGTCGCCGTCGGGAGCCTCACAGACCTCTCCCAACTCGGTGACCGGATCGTCCGCCAGGCTGACTTGGGGAAATGCGAACCCCAAAGCCAGGATGGGAACCGCCAGGACGGTGGGCCATGCTTTGTCGTGACGCTTTCTAGACATGATTCCTCCTGCGTTGACCGACAAGTTCACTGCAGCCGACAAGTCTGCGCGGGTTGGCTGCAACGCCAATGCCACGCCCTCCGGCGCCGCAGCCGTTGTTTTAAAGATCAGAAAACAAGGCAGTTATGGTGGGCCGCTGGAAGACCCTCCGGCGCTCGGTGGGGCGGGCGAGGCAGACCTGCCCCGATCGACGGTGCATCGGGCGCCCCACTTCGCCGGCCTTCGGCTGGCTGTGGCGAGATGCGACTCAGGGCCGGCGGCGGCCGGCGGCGCTCAGGGCTCCCTGGACATTCGTGGCGGGACGGAGAAAGTATGCTAGTATTGAAATGAGACTCATTTTGGCGTCAGCGGCCGTCTGAGAGCGGCCTGCATCGCACTCGCGATGATGGCTCGGGGGTGAAACCCCGTTCCGCGGACGTCGTTTACCCCGACGCACGGGTGGCCAGCCCGGCGACGGACCTACGAACCATCCACCGGGGCAACCCGGTGTTGCAAAACGAGGAGGAAGCCACCACCGGTCAGCTCATCCGGACCATGGAGATCTCGTTTCGCGAGGCGGCGGTGATACGCACCCTCTCGATCCGTCCGCCGGTCTCAATACTTTGTCGTTCTTCTTTCTTCCGGGGAGATGAGATGCATGAGCACTGAGCCGAATCCCAAAGCCAAGAATCGCGCGAATCCCGCCCCGACCACGCCGGACCCCATGGCCTTGATCGGTGAGTCGCAAGCTTTCAGAGCCGCCAAGGAGCATGGCCTGGCCTTTGCCAAGTACGACATCAACATCTTCTTGGAAGGGGAAACGGGTACCGGCAAAGAGCTCTTCGCTCGAATGATCCATTCCGCCAGCCGCCGGCGGCGAGGCCCGGTCGTGGCCGTCAACTGCGGCGCCATTCCCCAAGAGCTCGCGGAAAGCGAGCTCTTCGGGCATCTGCGGGGTGCCTTCACCGATGCCCGCGAGGACCGGCTGGGTCTCATCCCCTTGGCAGACCAGGGAACGCTCTTCCTCGACGAGGTGTCGTCGATGAGCCCGATGGTCCAGGCCAAGCTCCTCCGCTTTCTCCAGAACGGCGAGTATCGTGCGGTCGGCAGCGGCCGTACCGCCTCCGCCAACGTTCGGGTCATCTCCGCCTGCAACACGCCGCTCGAGGAGGAAGCCCGCCAGGGCAGGTTTCGCTGGGACCTGTTCTATCGCCTGCGGGTGGTCGCCCTGCGGATCCCCCCTCTGCGCGAGCGTCCCGAAGACATCGGGCCGCTCCTCGAACACTTCCTCGACGTCTATGCCCGGAAGTTCCGGCTCGCCCCCGCCCGCTTGTCGCCCGTGGCCCTGGCAACGTTGATCGACCACGCCTGGCCCGGCAACGTCCGCGAGCTCGAGAACATGGCCCAGCTCCTCGCGATTCGGCACGCCGGCGACCGCGTCGAGATCGATCAGCTCTCATTGCTCGAAACGGCATCACCGAACGGCGACGTCCGACTGGAGGGGGCCGACGGCAGCTTCCAAGAGGAGCGCGAGCGGGCCCTCGGGTCCTTCGAAAGGAGCTACCTACTGCGCTTGCTCGAGCGGCACGCCGGGAACGTCACCCGCGCCGCCGACGAGGCCGGCAAGGATCGGCGCACGCTGACCCGCCTGCTCAAGAAGCACGGGATCCAGCCTGCGGCCTTCCGGACCCGCCCTCGCTGACACGTCCGTCTCGACTGCGGCTCCGAGGATCGGCAAGCTCCGACGGCGAGCCAGCAGCTCGAGGTGCGCGTCGGTGATCTCCCCTTTGCATGCTCCACGCTAGACAAGGGGAGAGAGGACGGAGCTCGTCGATCGATCGGAAGCTCGCGAAGCGCATGGACCCGTCGGTGGGTTCGATGCCCGGGCAGGTCCTGCGCCCCTCACGAGGCCCAGGAGAAATCCGCCCGGAGGCGAGGTTCGGCCAGCGACGGCTCCGCGTTGCATCCGGAAAGGAGCCTTCCAATGAAGCCATCTCGCCTCGTCGCTTCCACCGTCGTTCTCGGCGTCCTGCTGGCCCTCGTCACACCGTCCGCTGACGCCGGTGACACGCCGATCCAGACCATCCCCTTCGAATCGATCCCTACCGACACCTCGTTGGTGGGCGGCCCGGACATCACGCTCGACGGTCCGACCGTGGTCACCCAGGACCTCTCCGTCCAGGGCGAGGTCGAATCCGTCACCGGCGGCGTCCGCTTCCCCGACGGCACGCTCCAGCTGACCGCCGCCACCGGCGTCTGCGGTTCGAACGAACGCGCCGGCCTCTACGACAACCGCATCCCCGCCGTCACGCCGCCCGAGCCCTACAGCGAGGTCTGCTTCAAAGGCGGCAGTGTCCAGTCCGACGTCCACACCATTTCCGAGAGCACCGCCGGCGGCAGCTGCGTTCCCGGTGACCTGGGCTGGATCATCGAGCGCGACGAGCGCACCGCCGCCGCCTGGGACGCCGCCCGCGTTGAGTGCCTCCTCATCGGTATGCGCCTCCCCGAACCCTTCGAATGGCGCATCAGCTGCGTCGACGCGGCGACCTTCGGGCTCAACGACATGACCGGGAACTGGGAGTGGGCGTCGAACGAGGCCGAACCGATCATCTCGTCCAACGGAACGTACGGCATCGCCACTGCCGCTTTCGGAAACGCCGGCTGCGCCAACGCGGGGCACAGCTGGGTCGGGAACAGCGTCAACAACAACGAGGTGCGGGCGTTTCGGTGCGTGTTGTGACGTGGTCGGCGGGGGCTAGAGAATGGTGCCGGCCGAGGGTCCTATTCGGCCGGCCGGCGCATCGAGCCGGCGTCGGCGCTCCGGCATCAAGACTCCAACTCGGTAGCTTCGGTACATGCCAGGGCAACCCGATCAAGCCCCCGAGCCCTCCGGGCCACAACCATCCCAACCAGCCACCACTGCGCCGTCGAGAGGACAAGAAAGATCCACCCTGCAATCCAGGTTTGCTCGCGAACAGGTGACGAAAGTACGGGGTCCAGGAAGAACATCGCGAAGAAGGTGGCCAGGGTTGGGGCTAGGTTCAGGACTATCAGCAGCTTCACCCATGGGGACTCGCCGCCGTGGTAGCCGCTCCAATTGTTGAGGGGACGCTCGGCGACCCAGCCGAATGGATCTGCTGAGTTGAAGTGGAACTCGTCAGTGTGTCGATCATGCTCCATCTGGTCCAGCCGGCTACCGGCGGGATCCGGTGGGCGAAGCGCGAGGAAGAGCAGGCAGACGATCCAGTGAGCTACGACCAACCCGACCGGAAGCCTTCGCCTCCAGGAGCTCGACTCTCCGGCAGCACGGTTCGCGCTCACCACTCGACCTCCTGGACCTCCCGCCAAGGGATCACGCGCAGATCGGACCGTCGCTGGCCGGCGTCGCCGCCGTAGATGAGGCGCGGATCGTAGGCCAGGTGCGCCTCGTGCTCGGAGACGTCTTTGCCAAACGCTCGGAGGTGCTTGAAGAAGTCTCCGGAGACGGTGGCGCCGGATTTGGCTTCGGTGGCGATCAGGCGTTCGCCTTCTTGAACCAGGAGGTCGATCTCGAGGCCCCGAGTCTGGCGGAGGTGGAACATCCGCTTGGGGAGGCCGCGGTGGAGTCGGGACTTGAGGACCTCGGCGACGACCCAGCTCTCGAACAGGGCGCCGCGCAACGGGTGATGCCGGAGCTGAGCGGGGTCGGTGATGCCGAGGAGGTAGCAGGCGAGACCCGTATCGAGGAAGTGCAGCTTGGGTACCTTGACCAGCTGCTTTCTGGTGCTCCGGTGCCAGGCGGGTAGGCGGTGGCAGAGGAAACTCGTTTCGAGGACCGAGAGCCAGGCGCGGACCGTAGGGTGGCTGATGCCGGCGTCGCCACCGAGCGACGACAGGTGAAGCTCGCTTGCGGTGCGACCGGCGGCCAATGACAGGAAGGTCGTGAAGGCTTCGAGGTCGATGACGTTGAGGACTTGCCGCACATCGCGCTGGATATAGGTAGTCGTGTAGTCCGCGAGCCAGCGTGCGGGGTCGAGGCCTCGGTCGAAGATCCGTGGATAGGCACCGGTCCACAGCACGGTCCAGAGGTCCCTTGGAGGTCCGAAGCGAGCGAGCTCATCGAGGCTCGGTGGCAGCAGATTTAGGATGCCAATCCGCCCGGCAAGGCTCTGCGACAGGCTCTCGGTGAGCGCAAAGTGTTGGGAGCCGGTAAGGATGAAGCGACCGGGCTCGGGATTCTCGTCGACCTCGACCTGGAGGTAGCTGAGGAGGTCCGGCACGTTCTGGACCTCGTCGAAGATGGCGCCCGCCCGGTGCTCTTCGAGAAAGCCCCGTGGGTCCTTGCGCGCGTAGTCGCGGACGTCGACGGGCTCCAACGAGACGTAGGACAGGTCAGGAAAGGCGGTCCGACAGAGGGTCGTCTTGCCCGACTGCCGGGGTCCCGTCACCGCCACGACGGGCATGCTCCCGGCGAGCTTCAGAAGCGGCCCCTCGAGATTGCGCGAGATCGTCATCTACAGGGATTGTAAATCAGATTTTCAATCCATGCAGACCCCAAGCGATCCATCGGGACGCGCCCTATCCTCCTGCTCGCGCGCTGAAAAACCTCCCAACCGGAATCGTGCCGTCCTTCAGGTTGACACCGTCCTCCCACAGGTGCGACCCTCAAGAGGCATTCACCACCTTCGAGACTGCTTCGACACCACGGCTTTCAGATCGGCGTCCGCGGTGCGATTGGAATCAATTGCGTCGCCGCCGTAGACCAAGCGAGGACCGAGTGGTGTTCGGTCTAGGCACGGGACCGTGGATCCGTGTGGTTTGATTTCAAACGGCGGGAAGGAGAACCGGATGGCGATCAGACAGAGGATGATGTGTACGCGAGAGACGCCCTTTCGCAATCGGCCAAACGTCGATTACGGATGGCCCGTCCCGAAAGGGGAATGGAAGTTCACCGGCAGTGGGTCCGGCCTTCAGTGGAAGCCGGTCGAGCCGGCTTTGAACATCCTCACCCTGTCATCGAACAGTGGAAGTTGGGTCGTCTATTGCGATGGCGGTAGTGGTAGCAGCTATCGCCTGGGTGCCGTCTCGGACAAGGAAGACCCGACCGAGCTTC
>JAGQSE010000006.1 GCA_020439725.1 Acidobacteriota bacterium | reverse complement strand
CGAAGACCGCCGGCACCATGTACTCGGGGAGCGTCTCCGCCAGGTAGGCGCGGAGCGAGGCCGGCTGGATCTCCTCGCGGGTCACCAGGTAGGCCACCAGCCGCAGGTCGCCGCCCTCTCCCACCGGCCGCGCCACCACCACCGCCTCGCGCACCACCGGGTGCGGCCGGAGCGCCGCCTCGATCTCGCCGAGCTCGATGCGAAAGCCGCGGATCTTGACCTGGAAGTCGAGACGCCCGAGATAGCTCACGGCGCCGTCCTGCTCGTGGCGCACCAGGTCGCCGGTGCGATAGGCGCGGGCACCGGGCGCCGTCGCCGCCGGGTCGGGGATGAAACGCTCGGCGGTGAGCGCCGGTCGCCCGAGATAGCCGCGGGCCAGTCCCACGCCGGTGAGCAGGAGCTCCCCCGCCGCGCCGGGGAGCGCCGGCTCGCCCGCGCGGTCGGCGATCCGCAGCCCGAGGTTGGCGATGGGACGACCGATGGGCATGCGCTCCTCGTCGCCGCGGCACGCCCAGCGGGTGACGTCCACCGCCGCCTCGGTGGGACCGTAGAGGTTGTCGAGCCTGGCCGGCGAGGCGTCGAGCAGGCGCCGGGCGAGGAGCGGAGGCAGCGCCTCGCCGCTGCACACCACCTGGCGGAGCGCCGTGGCGCGGTCGACCGGTTGCTCGACGAAGGCCTCGAGCATCGAAGGCACGAAGTGGGCGACGGTGACACCGGTCTCGGCCATCAGCTCGAGCAGGTAGGCGGCGTCCTTGTGCCCCTCGGGCCGCGCCACCACCATCTCGGCACCGGTCAGGAGCGGCCAGAAGAGCTCCCACACGGAGACGTCAAAGGTCACCGGCGTCTTGTGCAGCACGCGGTCGCCGGGGCCGATGCGATAGGTCCGCTGCATCCAGCGCAGCCGGTTGACGATGCCGCGATGGCTGTTGAGCACGCCCTTGGGACGCCCCGTCGAGCCCGAGGTGTAGATGGCGTAGGCACCGTGGTCGGGATCGAGCCCCTCGCCGGCCAGGGGACCCGCCGGATCCGCCCCGGCGCCGGCGAGATCCGCGACCCACAATGTCTCGACCCCGGGGAGCTCCTCCGCCAGCGTCTCGGCGACGGTGCTCCAGGCGTTCTCGGTGAGCAGCCAGCGGGCGCCCGAGTCCGCGAGCATGAAGCGCAGCCGCTCCACCGGCAGCCGAGGGTCGAGGGGCACGTAGACGCCGCCGGTCAGGAGCACACCGAGGAGCGCCACGGGCAGCTCGAAACCGCGGTCGAGGCACACCGCCACGCGCTCCTCGGGGCCGGCACCGGCGGCGGCCAGGTGACCGGCCACGGCGCGGGCGCGGGCGAGCAGCCCCCGGTAGCTCAGGGTCTCGCCCTCGAAGCGCAGCGCCACGGCGTCGGGGGTCCGTGCCGCCTGGAGCTCGACCAGGTGGTGGAGACAGGCCGCGGCACCTCCGGCGTCGACGTCCGCCAGTTCGGAGGCGGTGTCGTTCCACTCGCAGAGCAGCTGGTGCCGCTGGGCCCGCGAGCTCCCCTCGAGCCGGTGCCATGGGCGCGCCGGGTCCGCCACCAGGGAGGCCAGCAGGTGTTCGAAGTGCTCGGTCCAGCGTTCCGCGGTGGTGCGGTCGAAGAGGTCCGAGCTGTACTCGAGCGCTGCCGTGAAGCCGCCCTGGGCGGGGCGTACGAAGAGCTCGAGGTCGAGACGCGAGGTCTGGTTGTAGATCGGCCAGGGCTCGACCTCGAGACCGGCCAGCGCCAGCGGCGCCATGGGCGCGTTGAGCAGCTGGAAGCTCACCTGGTAGACCGGGTTGCGGCTGCGGTCGCGGCGCAGCCGGAGCGCCTCGACCAGGCGGCCGAAGGGCAGATCCTGGTGGGCGTAGGCGCCGAGGGCGGCGTCACGCACCCGGCGCACCAGGTCGGCGCCGCTCAAGACCTCGCCGTCGTCGGGGTCGAGACCGACCCGCACCGCCAGCGTGTTGACGAAGCACCCGACGACCTCCTCGAGCTCGCGCTGGCGGCGGTTGGCGACGGGCAGCCCGAGGACCAGGTCGCGCTGCCCCGACAGCCTCCCGAGGAGGGCGACGAAGGCGGTCATGAAGACCATGAAGGGCGTCGCCCCGAGACGCCGGGCCAGGGCCTCGGCGGCCTCGATGCGGCGGGGGTCGAGGGGTCGCCGGATCACCCCGCCGTCGAAACTCGGCACCGCCGGTCGCGGCCGGTCGGCGGGCAGCTCGAGGGCCTGGGGCGCGCCGCGTAGACCGTCGACGAAATAGGCCAGGTCACCGTCGAGGAGCCCTTCCGCCACCACCCGCCGTTGCCAGGCGGCGAAGTCGCCGAAGCCCACCGCCGGCGCCGGGGGGAGCGGCGACGCCGGCGCCGAGGCCACAGGCGAGGCCGGGAGATCGCCCGCCCTGAGCTTGGCGTAGGCCGTCTCGAGATCGCGACGCATCAGCCCGATGGACCAGCCGTCGCTGACCACGTGATGGGTGTCGAGGAAGAGCCCCAGGCGGTCGCGGGGACCGGAACCGTCCGCCACCGTCTGTTCGGAGGGCAGGTCGACGACCACGCCGCGCGCCAACGGACCGGTGACCAGGTCGGGAGCGACCCGTCCCGCCGCCAGCACCAGCTCCTCGGCCTCGGTCTCGGCCACCGCCGGAGCCAGCCGACGGAGATCGAGCCAGCGGAGGGTCTCGAGGGAGCGGTCGTGGACGTGCTGGTGCGCCGTCCCCTCGCCCTCGACCAGAGTCGTGCGGAGCGCTTCGTGCCGCGCCACCACCGCCGTGAAGGCCCGGTCGAGAGCGCCGCGATGGACCTCGCCGGTGAGCCGGTGGACGTAGGGCAGGCGGTAGAAGGGGCTCGCCGGCGCCAGCCGCTGGAGGAAGTAGAAACCCTGCTGCCCCCAGGACACGGGTGCATCCGTCGTCTCGCCTCGGGGCTCTACGGGCGGCAGCTCGCCCCCGCGGCCCGCGCGCAGCGCTCCCTCGAGCCGCTCCGCCAGCGCGCGCACCACGGGAGCCTCGAAGAGGTCGCGGACACCGAGCTCGACGCCCAGCTGTTCGCGCACCCGCGCCACCACCCGCGCGGCGAGCAGCGAGTGCCCGCCGAGGGCGAAGAAGTCGTCGTCGACCCCACCCACCGCCTCGTCGCCAAAGACCTCGCGGTACACGGCCAGGAGGAGCTCCTCCGCCGGCGTCCGGGGCGCCGAGCTCGCGCCTGGAGTCGTGTCCTCCGACGGCGCCGGCAGGGCCCGCCGGTCGAGCTTGCCGCTGGGGGTCCGCGGCAGCGCGTCCAGAGCCACCAGCGCGCTCGGCACCATGGGCTCGGGCAAACGGCGGCGCAGGTGCTCGAGGAGCGGAGCGGGATCCGTAACGGCGCCGGCATCCGCGGCTACCCAGTAGGCCACCAGCCGGCGGTGCCCCGGGACGTCCTCGCGTACCAGTGCGGCGGCGGCTCCGACCGCCGGGTGCTCCTCGAGGACGCCGGCGATCTCGCCGGGCTCGATGCGATAGCCGCGCACCTTGACCTGGTCGTCGCCGCGGCCGAGGAAGTCGAGGTCGCCATCGGCGCGCCAGCGGGCCCGGTCACCGGTGCGGTAGAGCCTCGCCCCGGCCTCGCCGGAGAAGGGATCGGGGACGAAGCGCTCGGCGGTGCCGGCGGGCCGAGCCAGGTAGCCGCGGGCGAGCCCTACCCCGCCCAAGAGCAGCTCACCGGCGACGCCGAGACCCGCGGCGGCACCCCAGGCGTCGGCGACGTAGGCCCGGTGACCGGCGATGGGACGACCCACCGGCGGCAGCTCGGGTAGCTCCGCCACCGCGGCCCGCTGCATCCAGGCGGTGGTGACGTGGCTTTCCGAAGGTCCGTACTGGTTGTGCAGCCGGCACTGGGGGAGACGCTCGAGCCAGCGGCGAAGCGACGTCGTCAGCCGCAGCTGCTCGCCGGCGGTGACCAGGTGTCGGAGGCTTTCGGGGACCGGCCGGTGAGCCCCTGCGAGGGCCAGCGATTGCAGCGCCACGAAGGGCAGGAAGAGCCGCTCGACCCGCTCGTCGCGCACCAGGTCGAGGAGCTGCAACGGATCGGTGCGGAGCGCCTCGGACACCAGCACCAGCGTGCCACCGGCGGCCAGTGTAGAGAACATCTCCTGGAACGAGACGTCGAAGGACAGCGCGGCGAACTGGAGTGTGCGACCGCCGGCGCCGGGGGTCGAGGTCGCACACTGCCAGCGCACCAGGTTGGCCAGAGCGCCGTGGGACAGCGCCACACCCTTGGGCCGGCCGGTCGAACCCGAGGTGTAGATGACATAGGCCAGCGACCCGGGGGCCACGGCGGCGGTGGCGAGCTCGCGTCGTTCCGCCGCGCTCACCGCGCTGACCGCGCCCATCGCGTCACCGCCGGCGCTCTCCGGGTCGACGCCCTCGACCCCGGCGGCCCACTTCGGGACCACGCCGTCGCGCACGACCAGCGCCGCGAGCTCGGCGTCCTCGACCATCCAGCGCAACCGCTCCTCCGGGTAGGCGGGGTCGAGGGGAACATAGGCCGCCCCGGCTCGCAGCACCGCCACCACCGCTATCACCTGGGTAGGACCACGCTCGAGGAGGATCCCGACGCGGTCGCCCCCGCGAACGCCGCGAAGCCGGAGGGCCACCGCCAGCGCCGCGGAGCGCGCTTCGAGCTCGGCGTAGGTCATCTCGCGGGCGCCCTCCGACCACTCCGACGAGGACCTGGCATCGGGAGCGAAGCGCAGCGCCGGCGCCGTGGGGGTGCGGTCGACCTGGCGCAGGAAGAGCTCGTGGACGAGATCGGGTCCCGGCAGCGGCTCGGGGCCGCGGGCGAAGTCGCCCAGAACTTGCGCCTCCTCCGCCGGTGCCAGGACCGGCAGGGTGCCGAGGAGCGCGCCCGGCCCCTCCAGCGGTCTCTCCACCAACGCCTCCACCAACCGCCGCCAGCGATCCAGGAGCCGCCGCGCTCCGGCGTCGTCGAAGAGGTCGCTGGCATACTCGAGGTAGCCCCCGAGACGCTCGCCATCGAAGGTCAGGGTGAGCTCGAGGTCGAGCTTGGCAGTCTCGTTGAAGCGCGCCCGGCGACGCACGGCGAGACCCGCGAGGTCGGGCAGGGGGTCCGGCGGCACCACCTGGAAGAGCACCTGGAAGAGCGGGTTGACCCCGGCAGTGGCGGCGTCGCGACGCCCCGGGACCGCGGCCACCAGCTGCGGATAGGGCAGGTGGCGCAGGCGGATCGCCTCGCGGACCTCGTCGCGGGCGGCGTCGACCAGGTCGCCAAAGGTGCCGGTGGCCGGGACACGGGCCGGTACCACCAGCATGTTGATGCGGTAGCCGACGAGTCCCTCGGCGTCCGCGGTGTCGCGCAGGTCGTAGGGCGTGCCGACGGCGAAGGCGTGCTGCCCCGAGAGCCGGGCGAGGAGGAGCTCGAAGACCGCCAGCAGCGTGACGTGGGGCGTCGCTCCGCGGGCCCGACCCTGGGCGAGCAGGGCGCCGGTGGTCGCCCTATCGATCCAGCCGTCGAGACCGATGCGCTGCCCTCGGAAGCTCGGCGTCGAGCCCCGCGGGCGATCCGACGGCAAGTCGAGATCGGGCAGCTCGGCGAGCCTCTCGGCGCGCGCTTCGAGATCGACCTTCCACCCGGGCGCGGCCGCCTCCTCCCACACCGCCCAGTCCTTGAGCTGGAGCCTCGCCGCCGACCCCGGCGGCGTCTCACCGCGGAGCAGCGTGCCATACACCGCACCGAGCTGCCCCAGGAGCACCGCCACGGCGGCACCGTCGACGGCCACGTGGTGGAAGGCCAGGAGCAAGCGGTGCTGGCGGCCCGAGCCACGGAGCAGGAGAGCCCGGTGGACCGGCCCCCGCTCGAGATCGAAGGGCCGTCGGCCGTCGCGCGCGGCGAGCTCGTCGGCGGTGGTGGCGGACGCCTCCGGGTCGAGACCCGAGAGGTCGACGACCGGCAGCCTGGTCCTCGCCGGCGGCTGGATCTCCTGCCGAGGCTCCCCGTCGGGGCCGACGAGGAAGTGCGTGCGAAGGGGCTCGTGGCGCGCCTCGAGAGACCACAACGCGGCCTCGAGGACGCGGGGAGAGAGCGCGCCGTCGATCTCGAGGTCGTCGAGGACGTTGTAGGCGGCGGTCCCCGGGTGGGCCTGCTCGAAGAGCCAAAGCTGGCGCTGCGCATGGGTCAGCGGCCAGGGACCGGCACCCGCCACCGGCTCTGAGGGCCCCAGGACCGTCGTGCTACCGGCGCCCGCGTCGAGCCACGCCGCCAGGGCTTCGACGGTGGGGTGTTCGAAGATCGCGCCGGCCTCGACCGGCACTCCGAGCTCGCGGCTCAGGCGTCGGGCCAGCCGTGGCGCCAGCAACGAATGCCCGCCGAGCGCGAAGAAGTCGTCGCCGGGCCCCACCGCTTCGACTCCGAGCAGCTGGCACCAGGCCACGGCCACGCGCTCCTCGGTGGCGGTCCGCGGGCGCTCGCCGGCGCCGCGGCGGGTGGGCGCCGGCAGCGCTCGGCGGTCGATCTTGCCGTTGGGGGTACGCGGCAGACGGTCGAGGATGACCCACGCTCCCGGCACCATGTGCTCGGGGAGCCGCTCCGCCAAGAAGCGCCGCAAGGCCGCGGGCTCGGGTGACCCCGGGGCCGCCACCCAGGCGGTGAGCACCGGCCCCGCCTCGGTATCGGGCTCGCCAGCGCTGCCCCCGCCCGCCAGCCCCGCCACCGCCTCCTCGACCTCCGGGTGACCGGCGAGCGCCGTCTCGATCTCGCCCAGCTCGATACGAAAGCCGCGCAGCTTGACCTGGTGGTCGCTGCGCCCGAGGAAGTCGAGCCGGCCATCGGGGCGCATCCGGACACGATCGCCGGTGCGGTAGAGGCGACCGCCGGGCTCCGGCGAGACCGGATCGGGCAGATAGCGCGCAGCGGTCAGGGCGGGGCGGCCCAGGTAGCCCCGGGTGACCCCCGCACCAGCGAGGAAGAGCTCGCCGTCCTCCCCCACCACCACCGCTCGCCCCACCCCCGGTGGTCCGTCGAGGACCTGGCCGCGGGTCCCGGGCAAGGGGCGACCGATGGTCGGCTCCCCGTCCTCGACCTCCGACGCCGGCACCTCGGCGACGGTCGAGAAGGTGGTGTCCTCTGACGGGCCGTAGAGGTTGAGCAGCCGCACCCTTCCGGCGGCGTGGACCCGCCGCGCGAGCGAGGCCCGGAGCGCCTCGCCGGCGAGACCGACGGTGCGCACCGCGCCGGGCAACGGACCGCGAAGCACCAGCTCCGCCATGGCCGAGGGCACGGTGTTGACGAAGGTGACCCGCTCCGCCGCCGGGTGGCCGGAGAGGGCGAGGGCACTGTCGGCGATCACTACCCGGCCGCCCCGCACCAGCGGTGCGAAGAGCTCGAAGACCGAGATGTCGAAACACACCGAGGTCCCCGCGAACATCACCGCGAGCTCCTCGTCGTCGAAGGCCTCGAGGCTCCAGTCGAGACGCGCCGCGGCGTTGGCGTGGCTCACCGCGACCCCCTTGGGTCTCCCCGTCGAGCCCGAGGTGTAGATCACGTAGGCGAGCGCGGCGCCGCCACCCCGCGGCTCGGCGAAGCCCGCATCGACCGCCTCGTCCCCGGCTGGCTCGGCCAGGAAGGTGTCGGGACAGAGCCCCGGGGGCACCAGCTCCGGCCGCGAGACCAACCCCAGCGCCGCCGAGTCGCCGAGCATCAGCTCGAGACGCTCGCGCGGATAGGCGGGATCGAGGGGCAC
>JAGQSE010000125.1 GCA_020439725.1 Acidobacteriota bacterium | reverse complement strand
GAGGCCGGCGACTGGCAGGTGCGCACCCTCCTCGTGCTCGACGCCACCACCGGCCAGAACGCCCTCGCCCAGGCCCGCCAGTTCATCGAGGTGGCCGAGGTCGACGGCGTGTTGCTGACCAAGATGGACGGTACCGCCAAGGGCGGGATGGCGGTGGCCGTGGCACGCGATCTGCGGCTGCCGGTGCTCTACCTCGGGGTCGGCGAAGGCGCCGAGGACCTGGTCGAGTTCCGTCCCCGGGAGTTCGCCGCTGCGCTCCTCGGCTGAGAGCCGCCGTCACCTGGGGCGCGCCCTCGCGCTCGCAGCGCGGGGCCGCTACCGTACGTCGCCCAACCCGCGGGTGGGAGCCGTGCTGGTTCGCGACGGGAACGTCGTCGGCGAGGGTTGGCACCACGAGGTCGGCGGCCCCCACGCCGAGATCCACGCCCTCGCGGCCGCCGGTGAGGCGGCCCGCGACGCCACGCTCTATGTCACCCTCGAGCCGTGCAGCCACCACGGGCGCACGCCGCCCTGCGCCGACGCGGTGATCGCCGCCGGCGTCCGGAGGGTCGTGGCCTGTCACCGCGATCCCAACCCCCAGGTCGCCGGGCGTGGCTTCGCGGCCCTGGCGGCCGCCGGCATCGAGGTCGAGGTCGGCCCCTTGGCCGAGCAGGCCGTCCGGCTCAACCTCGGCTTCGTCACCAGCCACGCGTTGGGCCGGCCGGCGGTGACCCTCAAGTGGGCCATGAGCCTCGACGGCAAGATCGCCACGGCGAGGGGCGAGAGCCAGTGGATCTCGTCCCCCAAGGGGCGCCAGTGGGCCCTCGAACTGCGCGAGGAGCACGACGCCATCCTGGTGGGCAGCGGCACCGCCCTGGCCGACGATCCGCGTCTCGATCGGCGCCTCGGCCTGGCCGCCGGACCCATCGTCCGGGTCGTCCTCGACCGCCGTCTTCGGCTGCCCGCCACCGCTCGTGCGCTGACCGTGCCGGGTCCGCTGCTGGTATACACTGAGGCGCCGTCAGAAGGGGCTTTGGAGCGCTTCGCGGGCGCCGTCGCCGAGGTCGAAACGGTGAGTCTGACCGCCGTCACACCGACTTCGGTGACGTGCGACCTGCACCGCCGCGGCGTCCAAAGCCTGCTCGTCGAGGGCGGTGGCGAGGTGCTCGCGGAGTTCGTCCGGAGCGGCACCTTCGACCGGGTGCTGGTCGATTGTGCGCCCCGCCTGATCGGCGGCGAACACGCCCCCGGACCCCTCCGCGGCGCTGGCGCCGGGAGGTTGGCGGAGGCGCCCCGACTGCGTTTCGAGCCGCCCCGGCGGCGCGGTGGCGACCTGATTCTGGAAGGGTTTCGAGAAGGATGTTTACCGGACTTGTTGCGCAGACTGGACGGCTGACCACGGCACCGGCGCCTTCGGGCCGCGGCGGTCTGCGGCTCGACATCGAGCACGGCCCCGAGCTCGCGGCGCGCCTCTCGCCGGGCGCCAGCCTGGCGGTGTCGGGTGTCTGCCTGACGATCACCGAGCAGCCGCCGGGCCGTTCGGTGGTCGAGCTCTCCCCGGAGACCGTCGCCCGCACCACGCTGGGCGGGCTCGCCGCCGGTGACCGGGTCAACCTCGAACCGGCGCTCCGCCTGGGGGACCCCCTCGGCGGGCATTGGGTGCAGGGTCACGTCGACACGACCCTCGAGCTCCTCGGGCGCCAGGACCTCGGAGAGCACCGCGAGCTCGTCTTCTCGTTGCCCGAGGACCTGGACCCCTACCTGGTGGAGAAGGGATCGGTGACCCTCGACGGTGTCAGCCTGACCGTCGCGAGGCGATGGCCGGATCGGTTCTCCGTCGCCTTGATCCCCCACACGCTCGAGATCACCAACCTCTCCGACCGCGTCGTCGGCGACCGTCTCAACGTCGAGATCGACGTCCTCGCCAAGTACGTCCACCAGGCGGTCCTGGCCCGCGGAGTCGTTTCTTGACCGCGGCGGTCGTCGAGGGGACCATGCAGACGGCGACGCAGCTGCCCGAGCCGGGACGCTTCTGGATCCGCTACAGCCCGCGCGCCTGGCCCGGCCCCGAGGGCCTGTGGACGCACCTGGGGCGCGGCGGTCTCGGCGTGTCACGGGGAGGCGGACCGCTGCCGGCGGCGAGCGAGGACGACGCTCCGGCCCTCGACGACGTGCTTTACCTGCCGCCCGCGGGCCGACTGGCGCGGGGCGGACGCGACGCCCTGATCGCTCGCCACGCGGCGCGGGGCACCCCGGTGCTGGTGCAGATCCTGGTTCCCGAGCCGGCGCCGGCGGTGCGCAAGGCGGTGTTCGATCCGCTGCCGGTGCTCCTCGACGGCGACCTGGAGGCGCTGTCGAAGGTCCCCGCCGGCGCGGTGGTGGTCTGGCCCCTCATCGCCGGCTTGACCGACGGCGACGAGGTCGTCGACGAGGGGCTCTCACGTCTGGCCGAGGCCGGGGTTTCGGTGCTCCAGGCCCTGACCCTCCAGCTGTCCCCGGGAGAGCGCCGGCGTCTCGCCGAGGGTGCCGAAGACGAGGCCTTCCACGCCCTCTTCCACCGGCCGCCGCCCTCGGAGCGCGCCTTCGCCCGCCGGGCCTACCAAGGCCACGGATTTGCCCCGTTCGTCTCGCGCCCGCTGCCGACGGAGCCGCTCCGCGGGGCGTCCAATCGCGAGGTGGCGGGGCTCCTGGCCCGCGCCGGCGATCTCTGCCTGCGCCTCGCCCAGCCCCAGGGGCGGAGCCAGGGCTATTTCCGCGCCGCGCGCTGGATCGACGCCACCGAGTACGACGTGGCGGCGCTGGCCCGCGAGGGCAACCTGGGGGTGGTCGGGCACGTCGACGACGCCAGCCGCGAGCTGGTCGAGGAGTGGCTCGAGACGGGCGCCTCGAGCCTCGTCGACGAGCTGACCACCGAGTACCTCACCGGACCCTTCGAGGAGACCGAACCATGATCCACCGCCCTGCCTGCCGACGCCCCGCGGCGGCCGTCGGCCTCATCCTGACGCTCGCTGCCGCTCTCGTCGTGGCGGCGCCGGCGCACGCCTGGGAGATCCGCCAGGACGCTCCGGCGGCGGATTTCGCGCGCTTCCACGACGCCTTCGCGCCGGCCGCCTTCCCCGCGCCGAGGCACGGAGCGGGTCCCCTCGGCTGGATCGGCTTCGAGATCTTCGCCGAGGCTTCGGCCATCGACGGCGTCGGCAACGAGGCCTTCGCCGATACGACGATCCGCGGCAGCCTGCCCGCCGACGCCCTGACCATCGCGCGCGTCGGCGCCCGCAAGGGGCTTCCCGGCGGCTTCGACATCGGCGCTTCCTACGGCGAGGTGGTCTCCGCCGACTTCAACCTGCTGTCCGCGGACGTCAAGTGGTCGATCCTCGAGGGCGGGCCCTTGAAACCGGCCCTGGCGCTGCGGGTCAGCGGCACCCGGAGCAGCGGCAGCGACGTCTACGACTTCCAGCAGACCGCCGTCGACCTGTCGTTCTCGAAGGGTTTCGCCAACCTCACGCCGTACGTCGGCGTCGGCCTCCTGCGCTCCGAGAGCCGCCTCGACCGCATCGCCGGAGATCCGCTCAAGGTCGACTCCACCGACCAGATCCTGTTCGCCGGCGTGACCATCAACCTCCTCGTACCGCGCATCACCCTGGCCGTCGAACAAGGCGACCAGCTGCAGGCGGCGGTGCGGCTGTCGATCGGTCTCTGAGCGGTGGCCGAGCTCATCGATCTGCGTTCGGACACGGTCACCCGGCCGTCCGAGGAGATGCGCCGGGCGATGGCCACGGCGGACGTCGGTGACGACGTCTTCGGCGAGGATCCCACCGTCCGTCGGCTCGAAGAGGAGATGGCGGCGGCGGTGGGGACCGAGGCGGCGCTCCTGGTCCCCTCGGGGGTGATGGGCAACCAGGTGGCGCTCCACCTCCATGGCCGCCCCGGCACGGAGGTGGTGTGCGAGGCCCGCAGCCACGTGGTCGATTGGGAGATGGGCGCCATGGCCGCCCTGTCGGGCTTGTCCCCGAGACCGGTGGCGGCGGCGGACGGCTTGCTCGACCCGGAGGCGGTGGCGGCGGTGATCCAGCCCTGGGGCGGCTTTCGTCCACCGTCGTCGTTGCTGGTGATCGAGAACACCCACAACATGGCGGGTGGCCGGGTCTACCCGCGGCCGCGCATCGACGCGCTGCTCGAAGTGGCCCGTCGCCGCGACCTGCCGGTGCACCTAGACGGTGCGCGGCTGTTCAACGCGGCGGTGGCCCTGGGACTGCCCGCGGCCCAGCTGGCGGCGGGCTTCGATTCGGTGATGGTCAGTCTGTCGAAGGGGCTCGGGGCACCCATGGGCTCGCTGGTGTGCGGTCCTGCCGACTTCGTCGCCGGCGCCCGGCGGGTGCGCAAGATGTTCGGTGGCGGCCTCCATCAATCGGGGGTGATCGCCGCCGCCGGCCTGGTGGCGCTGCGCGGTGGCCTCGAGCATCTGGCCATCGATCACGCCAACGCCCGCCGTCTCGCCGAGGGATTGGCGGAGCTCCCGGGCCTCGCCGTCGATCTCGACGCCGTCGAAACCAACATCGTCCTCGCAGATCTGGTCACCACCGCGGAAGGCGGCGCTCCCGTCTTTGTCGAGGGGCTGCGTCGCGAGGGAGTGCTGGCGGTCCCCGTCGACGCCCGGCGCCTCCGCTTCGTCACCCACCGGGACGTCTCGGCGGGAGACGTCGACACCGCCTTGGGGCGCATCGCCGGTGCGTTCCGGGAGCGCTCCCGCTGAGCCGGTCACGACGGCCCGCCGAGGACCTCCCGCCCATGTCCACCATGACTTCTCAGACCTCTCCAACGCCCCCGGCCGCGGCCGCCGAGCCCAACGGCGGGGCGAAGCTGGGCGCCGGCTTGGGCGTCTTCACCCCGTCGATCCTCACCATCCTGGGGGTCATCCTCTTCCTTCGCCTGGGATGGGTGGTCGGTCATGTCGGGTTGGTGGGAGCGCTGGTCATCGTCGTGCTGGCCCACGCCATCACCATCTCGACGGCGCTGTCGGTGTCGGCGGTGGCCACCAACATGCACGTCGGTGCCGGTGGCGCCTACTACATCATCTCGCGCTCGCTGGGCCTCGAGATCGGCGGCGCCATCGGCATTCCGCTCTTCTTGGCCCAGACCTTCTCGGTGACGCTCTACGCCTTCGGTCTCGCCGAGAGCCTGCAGCTCCTGTGGCCCCATCTGCCGCTGCGACCGGTGGCGGCGGTGACCGTGATCGGCGTGTCGATCCTGGCCGGCCGAGGCGCCTCGCTGGCGCTCAAGCTGCAGCTGCCGATCATGGGCGCCATCGTCCTGGCCCTCGTCTCCCTCGCCGCGGGCTCCTTCGCCGGCTCCCAAGAGGCCGTGCCCCTGTGGCAGGAGCTCGGCGACGCCCAGCCCTTCTGGACCGTCTTCGCGGTCTTCTTCCCGGCGGTGACCGGCATCATGGCGGGGATCAGCCTGTCGGGAGACCTCCGCGAGCCCAAGCGGGCGATCCCGCTGGGCACCCTGTCGGCGGTGCTGGTGGGTTTCTTCATCTACTTCTCGGTGCCGATCCTGCTCGCCATGTCCGCCTCGCCGCAGCAGCTGCGCGACGACAACCTGATCTGGTTCCAGGTGGCGGCGGTGCCGCTGTTGATCTTCCCGGGGCTGTGGGGAGCGATCTTCTCGTCGGCGGTGGGGAGCATCCTCGGTGCGCCCCGTACCCTCGAGGTCCTGACCGAGGACCGGGTCCTGTGGCCGCGCACCCGGCGGTTGCCGAATCCGAAGGTCCTGCGGCGCTCGACCCACCTGCTGGCGACGGCGGTGGCGCTGGCGGCGGTGGGGCTGGGAGATCTCAACGCCGTGGCGCCGGTCCTCACCATGTTCTTCCTCACCACCTACGGCATGGTCAACCTGGTGGCGGGGCTCGAGCAGCTGAGCGGCGCACCGTCCTACCGCCCGACCATCCGTGTCCCGTGGATCGTCTCCCTGGTCGGGGCTGCCGGGTGTTTCCTGGTGATGGCGCTGATCAACCGCTGGGCCGCGCTCATCGCCATCGTCGTCGAGGTGGTGATCTACATCGGCCTGCGCCGTCGTTCCCTCAACGCCGCCTGGGGAGACCTGCGCTACGGCGCGCTGATGTCCCTGGCGCGGGCGACGGTGCTCCAGCTGCGCCGGCTGCCCGTGGATCCGCGCAACTGGCGGCCCCACATCCTGGTCTTCGCCGGCGACCTGTCGAAGCGCATCGAGCTGGTCCGGTTCGCCTCCTGGCTCAACCAGGAGCGCGGCATCCTGACGGTCTGCCGGCTGATGGTCGGACCCCTCGAGGTGCTCAGCTCGAGGATCCACGACGAGCTCGAGCGCATGGACGGGCTGCTCGACGAGCACGGCCTCACCGCCTTCCCCGAGGTCGACGTCATTTCCGACTTCGAGACCGGAGCGCTCCACGTCGCCCAGGCCAACGGCATCGCCGGCATCGCCTCGAACACCATCATGTTCGGCTGGAGCGACAAGCCCGAACGCACCATCTCGCGGCTCAAGATCATGCGCCAGGCGGCGGTGCTCGGGAAGTCGACGGTGGTGTGCCGCATCGTGCCGCGGCGTTGGACCGGCAGCCCGCGGCGCATCGACGTCTGGTGGGGCGGACTGCAGCACAACGGCGACATGCTGCTGCTCTTCGCCCACCTGGTGTCCGCCAACCGCGAGTGGGCCGGGGTGCGCATCTCGGTCAAGAGCATCGCCTCGAACGCCATGACCTACGAGCAGACCGAACGCAGCCTCTCGGAGCTCTTGGCGCGGAGCCGCATCAGCGCCGACGCCGAGATCATCCGGCTCGAGCTCGGCAAGACGGTCCAGGACACGATCCACGAGCACAGCCGCGACGCCGACCTGGTGTTCATGGGGCTGCAGCAACCCGAGCCCGGCACCGAGGAGACCTACGCGGTACGGCTCGCCAGCCTGGTGGGTGATCTGCCGACGGTGATCCTGGTGCGTGCCGCCGGCACCTTCGCCGGGCACCTGTTGTAGCGCCGGGCCGAGCTGGAGAGGGGCCGCCTCAGCCCTTGCCGGGCCGGAGCGCCACCAGCACGCCGAGACCGAAGAGCAGCGCCGACAGCGGCCACGGCGCGCCGGCGGCGACCAGGATCGCCCCGGCGAGCAGCGAAAACCCGCCGAAGAGCGTGCCGCGGATCCCGGCGAGGGGAGTCTCGCGCGGTCGCTGGGTGGTCATCTGATCGAGGGCCTTGAGGCTCTGGTGAACCAGCATCGGCGCCTGCGACACCGCCTCGACCAGGTCCGGGGCGCTGCGGGCGGCCTCGCCGAGCAAGCGCAGCGGACTGAACTGCTCGAGAAAGATGCGCTGGATGTGCTGGCGGCTGATGGCGACGACGTCGAGCCCCGGCATGAGGATTTGGCCGACCCCCTCGAAGGTCACCAGCGCCTTGACCATCAGCACCATCTCGACGGGGAAGTACATGCGGTACTCGCCGCCGATGTTGACCGATTCGAGGATCAGCTGGCCGAGGGAGATGCCCTCGAAGCTCGAACGGCCGTGCCAGCGCTGCGAGATCTCGACCAGCTCGCGGCGGAAGCCGTGGGGGTCGGCGCCGGGTCCCGGTTCGGCTACCGAGGTCAGGTAGCGGGCGGCGCTGTCGGCGTCGCCGTGGACCAGGCAGTAGAAGTAATTGAGCAGGGTTCGCCGGAGCGCGTCGTCGAAGCGGCCGACCATCCCCAGATCGATGAAGCCGGCCTTGGGCCCCGGCAGCAGCAGCAGGTTCGCCGGGTGCAGATCGGCGTGGAAGAAGCCGTCCCGGTAGAGCATGCGGATGATCGCCTCGGCGCCCAGCCGGACGATCCGCTCGCGGACGTCGAGGGGCAGAGCCACCGCTTCCGGCGAGTTGGGTTTGATGCCGTCGAGGAACTCCATGCACAGCACGTCGCGTCCCGACAGCCGGCGATAGATGCGCGGAAAGACGACGTCGGGCTGGTCGCGGAAGTGGTTCGCAAAGACCTCGGCGTTGTCCGCCTCGCGCCGCAGGTCGACCTCCTTGAAGGTGTAGTCGACGAACTCGTCGATCACCGTCCGCGGCCGGTAGCGGGCCAGGAAGATCTCGAGCATCGAGCCGAAGGCCTTGAGCAAGAGGGCGTCGCGGCGCAAGGTCTCGCGGATCCCGGGCTTGACCACCTTGAGGATCACCTGCTCGCCGTCGGAGGTGGTGGCGCGGTGGATCTGGGCGATCGACGCCGAGCCCAGGGGCTCTTCGTCGATCCAGAAGAAGACCTCCTGCACCGGGCGTCCCAGGTCCGCCTCGACGAGCTCGAGGAAGCGCTCGAAGCTCACTACCGGTAGGCGGTCGAGGAGATGCGCCAGCTCGTCGGTGATGGAGGCCGGGAGGATGTCGCGCCGTAGGCTCAGCACCTGGCCGAGCTTGATGTAGGTGGGACCCAGGAGCTCGAGGCGCCGCCGCAGCTGGACCGGAAAGGGCTCGCGCCGGAGATCGCGTCGCACCAGGAGCCGCGCCGGCCAGGAGAGGAGCCAGGCGAGGGCGAAGAGAAAGCCGTGACGGCGCTCCGCCGGCCGGTGCCGGACCCAGGCGACGAGACCGCCGAGGAGCAGCCCGGTGAGGTGGCGCTGGGTGACGAGGAAGCGTCGTAGCAGCCCCGCCGGTGGACGCTCGACGAGCACCTCGAAGGGACGTTCCGCCGGTGGACCGGTGGTGGAGGGAGCTGGGGCTCTCACGAGAAGCCGTTTCCGGGGCAGCGGTTGCCGGGGACTGGGAGACCGGGTTGGGGAGCGCAGGGCGCCCCGGACGCGGGCTGGGGCGTCATGGGTCGCGGCAAGCTTATCCGCAACCCACGCCACCGAACAAGGCGGCGACGGTGGCGGCCACCAGCCCGTCGCGGGTCGGCGAGAGCGCCTCGGCGGCGGGTTCGACGCCCCATCGGCGGAGCTCGGCGCTGGTCACCGCACCCACCGAAACGGCTCGGAGCTCCCCTCGGCGCCGCGGCCAGTCTTCGCCGAAGAGAGCGGCGAAGGCACCGGCGATGCGCGGGCTGGTGATGGTCACCCAGCCTAGGGGATCGTGGTCGAAGAGCTCGGCGGCCCGCGCGGGGGCATCGGCCGGCAGGCGCTTGTCGTAGGCCACCACCACCCGGGGCTCGAAGCCTGCCTCGGTCAGCCTGCGGGCCAGCAGCGGCCGGGCGTCGGCAGCCTGTGGCAGGAGCACCGTCTCGCCCGCGGCGAGGTGCCTGCCGAGCTCGGCGGCCAGTCCTTCGGCGTCGGCGCGGGCCGGTACCAGGTCGGCGGCGAGGCCCCGGGACTCGAGGGCATCGGCCGTGGCGCGACCCTCCGCGGCGATGCGTAGCCTCCGGGGCCAGCCGTCGACGAGGGGAACGAAGGCGTCCACGGCGTTGGCCGAGGTGAAGGCGACCCAGGCGAGCTCGGCGACGCTTCGCGCGGCGTCGGCCAGGGGTTCCGGGTCCGCCGGCGCCACGACCTCGATGAGCGGCAGCGGGACGGCATCTGCGCCCTGCCGACGGTACGCCTCGAGGAGCTCCTCGGCCTGATGCTCGGCGCGGGTGACGACGACCCGGGTTCCGGCGAGGGGGCCCTCGGCCTTGGCGGTCATGACGCCGGTTTCACGCTCCCGGACCGGCCGGCCAGCGCCACCAGGACCTCGTCGGCGCCGTCGTCGCGGAGCGCTTCGATACACCGCCGAGCGACCTCCGAGGGCTCACCGCCGGTCGCCTCGCCGCGCGCGACACTCCTGCCATCGGGGGTGGCCAGCAAGGCGCTCAGCCGGAACCCGTCCG
>JAGQSE010000124.1 GCA_020439725.1 Acidobacteriota bacterium | reverse complement strand
CGCCGCGCCAGCTGGTAGGCGCATTCGGACCCTGCCAGACCGGCCCCTACGACGTGGACCGCTCGCTCGCTCGTCGCTTCGCTCATCGGGGCAGTATAGCCCCCCGGCAGCCGATCTCGCCGCGTCGCCGCAAGGTCCCGGAGGCTAGCCGCCGCGGCCGTAGAGCGGCCCCGGGTGGCGCCGCAACCAGCCCTGGAGCTCGAGCTCGAGAAGCTCCCCCAGGACCTGGTCCATGCTCGTTCCGGTCAGCATCGCCAGATCGTCGGGGCTCCTCCGGGTACCCGCCGGGAGGTGCTCGAGGAGCTTGCCGGCCAGACCGCCGGGCAGAGGGCGGGTCTCGGTCGGCGCCGGTGGTGCCGGCAACGCCGTTTGCCCCGGTCCCTCCTCGGAACGGCCGCGGCCGAAGCCGAGGCGCCCCAGCCCCAGGGCGTCGAGCACGTCCGCTGGATGCTGGACCAGCGTGGCGCCGTCGCGGATCAGGCCGTTGGGCCCCTGGGCCTTGTCGTCGAAGATCCGGCCGGGGATGGCGAAGACCTCGCGGCCCAGCTCGAGGGCGTGGTGGGCGGTGATCAAGGAACCCGACCGCGCCGCCGCTTCGACCACCACCGTACCCCGGGCGAGGGCGGCGATGAGGCGGTTGCGGATCGGGAAACTCCAGGGCCGCGGCAGCCAGCCGACCGGAAACTCGCTGATCCGCGCCCCCGAGGCGGCGATGGCGCGGCCGAGCTGGGTGTGACCACGCGGATAGAGGATGTCGATTCCGGTGCCGAGGACCGCCACGGTGCGCCCGCCGGACACGGTCAGGGCGCCGCGGTGCGCCGCCGCGTCGACCCCTCGGGCGAAGCCGGAGACGACGGTGAGCCCGGTCTCGGCGAGGCTCCGACCGAGGAAGGCGGCGGCTTCGAGACCGTAGTCGGTGGCCTTGCGCGAACCGACCACCGCCACCGCGGGTCCGGCCGGGAGCTCGCCCTGGATGTAGAGCACCGGTGGTGGCAGGTGAAGGTCGCGAAGCGCCGTGGGGTACTCGTCGTCGAGGCAGGTCACGAGTCGGGCGCCGAGGTCGTCGGCGCGATCGCTCTCGGCCTTCGCCAGCGTCTCCGCCCGCGGGATGACATCGAGGGCCTTGCACAGCTGCGCCGCGGGGACTCCGAGGCGGCGGGCGAGCCTTTCCGGGGGTTCCTTCGCATTGCTCCAAGCGTCGAGCTCCTGGGCCAGGCGGCAGACCGCGGCGCGGTCGAGATCGTCACGGGCGTTGACGGCGATGAGCAACTGTCGGGGCTCCGGCATGGGACCTCCTCGGAGGGGTTCCGCCGGGCCGCCGGCGGCCCGAGGGGAGGGCGGCGCGGGGCGGCGCGACGGGAGGGACGGGGGGTCCGCCACGCGACGGCGCGGCGGGGCGGCAGGGAGCTACCCGAAGAGACGTCAAAGCCGTTCCGCTTCGCTCGGTTTCACGGGAATAGCCCTGCCGGAGCCGTGGTTTAGCTCGTATATACTGATCCGGCTTTGACGGTCTAGAGAGCCTGGATTACCCAACGACGGCGGAGCCTCCGGCTCCCGCCTGCGAGGTGTGTGCTTTGATGCGATCCCGACCTCGGATCCCCTTCGCCATCGCTCTTCTCACCGTGGGACTGGGGCTGACCCTGGCCTCCGGGCCCGCGGCCGCCGCCAAGAAGGACGACACCTCCAAAGCTCAGCTCAAGTTCGGGGTCGAGATGGCTCGCCGCGAGCTGTGGAGCGAGGCGCTCTTCCGCTTCCGTCGCGCCGCGGCCCTCGACCCGGGCAACGCCCACGTCTTCAACAACCTGGCGGTCGCCTGCGAGGCGACGGGGAACTTCGACGAAGCTCTCGAGAACTACCGCCAGGCCCTCAAGCTGTCTCCCAACGACCGCGCGCTGCGTGGCAACTACTCGCGCTTCGTCGAGTTCTATCGCGGCTTCAAGCCCGAGGAACCGGCGGACGCGGACGCTGCGGGTACGGATGCCACGGGCACGGATGCCGCGGCGGGTGCCGAGCCGGCGCCGGGAGCTACCGTCGAGAAGGGGGACGCCGGTGGCCGCTGAGCGAGAGTCCCACGTCCCGATCCGCCGAGTCACGGAGGCTCTGTCCATGCATCGACGTCACACCCCCTGGCTCAT
>JAGQSE010000123.1 GCA_020439725.1 Acidobacteriota bacterium | reverse complement strand
GCGATAGTCGCCACCCTTGACCGTGTCGTAGAACAGCCGGTAGACGCTGTCACCGTCGTTCCGATAGTTCTTGGCGGCGTTGATGCCACCCTGGGCGGCGATGCTGTGCGCGCGGCGCGGGCTGTCCTGGAAGCAGAAGCATTGGACGTGGTAGCCCAGCTCCGCGAGGGTCGCCGAGGCCGAGCCACCGGCGAGACCCGAGCCGATGACGATGACGTCGAACTTGCGCTTGTTGGCCGGGTTGACCAGCTTGAGGTCGAAGCGGGCTTTCTCCCACTTCTTCTCGATGGGGCCCGACGGGATCTTTGCGTTCAGCTCCATGATTCCGTTCCTTCGAAGCTCAGGCGGGCAAGGTCACCAGACCGGTGAGGACAGCCAGCGGAAACGAGATGTTGCAGGCGGTGATCAGCACGGCGAAGAGGGCCGCGAAAGGCCGCCGGGCCTTTTTGTAGGCGTCGTGATCCCAGCCGAGGCTCTGGAACATGCTCCACAGGCCGTGGTAGAGGTGGAAGCCCAGGGCGAGGTTGGCGAGGATGTAGAAGCCGGCGACCCACCACACCCGAAAGCCGGTCACGACGTTGTGGTAGACGTCCCCTTCGATGAAGTCCGGGTGCACGGTGCCGAAGGTCAGGTGCAAGAGGTGATAGACGACGAAGAGGAGGATGATCACTCCGCCCCAACGCATCGTGCGAGACGCGTAGGTGGCCTGGATGACCTCCTTCTTGGCGTAAGCGTGGGGCCGCGCGCGGCGATTTTGCAGGGTCAGCGTCCAGGCCGACCAGATGTGGAGCACCACCGCCGCGAGCAGGACGATGCGGGCGATCCACAGCGCCTGGCCGTGGGCCAGGAGCGGTGCGCCGAGCTCGCGCAGCGCCTCGGCGTAGTGGTTCAGCGCCTCAGGGCCGAGATAGAGCTTGAGGTTGCCCACCATGTGACCCAGGACGAAGCCGAAGAGGATGATGCCCGTCACGGCCATCACCACCTTCTTCGCCAGGGCGGATTTGTAGCTTTCGATCAGCCAAGCCATCGTGTATTCCTCAGGGACTTCCAGGGGTCTTCGACTCACCCGAACGCCGTGCCTCCGAAGCCACCATCCCTCCTCGGGCGCCCGGTAGAACGAGCACGGGAGGGCAACGGCGAGGATCTCGCGGATCGGGCTCCAAGCTACGGCCTCGGACGCAAACCATCATACGGTCTCGGTCCGGGATTGTGAATCGCTGTTCGTTCGGCCGCCTCGACCCCGCCGGCGGCGCCGGCGGTTGCGGGTGCGCTGGCCGGCGGGCTTCGACGCCACGCGCTGGCGCGCCGCCTCCCGCCATGCGTCGAGCGCCTCGCCCCCCTCACCGGTGGCGTCGACCATCAGCTCGAACAACGCCAGAGCGTCGTCGAAGCCTTCAGCGGTGGCGAAGCGCCGGCGCTGCGGGACCGTCCACCCAGGCTCGCACAGCCGCTGGAAGACCACCAGCGCGTCGACGGCTCCCTGGCCCTTGAGCTTGGGTAGCGCATAGCGGGACTGGAACGCCGCCACCGCCCGGTCGACGGCGGAGGCCACCTCGCTCCGGCTGAGCGCCCGGCGGCGCTGGGCTTCGAGACGACCGCGCAACCCCAGCACCGCCGGCAGCAGGATCGTCGCGACGAGGGCGCTGTCGGAAAGCTCGCGCCCTTCCGTCACCGCGGCATCGAGAGCCGGCAGGAGAGACGAGAGGTCGCCGGCGCCGTGCTCCTGCGGCACGACCATCTCGAGCACCTCCGGCAGCAGCACCTCGACGATGCCCAGGTCGAGCATCCACTGGATCACCGCCCCCGCGTGCCCCGACCGCAGCAGCTGGAGAAGCTCCTCGGTGAGCCGCGCCGTCGAGGCCTTGGTCAGCTCGCCGCAGTGATCGAGGATCGCCTGCTGCGTCTTGGTCTCGATACCGAAACCGAGCCGGCCGGCGAACTCGCAGGCGCGGAGCATCCGCACCGGGTCCTCGCGGAAGCGGATCGACGGATCGCCGATACAGCGGATGGTGCGCTTCTCGAGGTCGTCGATGCCCCCGACGTAGTCGATGATCGTGAAGTCGTCGATGTTGTAGAACAACGCGTTGATCGTGAAATCGCGGCGGAAGGCGTCCTGGCGGGGGCTGCCGAAGGAGTTGTCGCTGGTGATCAGGAGCTCGCCCGGGGCGCTCTCCTGCTCGTCCTCGTCGGGCTCGCGGCGAAACGTCGCGACCTCGATGACCTCGTCCTGGAAGAAGATGTGGGCCAGGCGGAAGCGCCGGCCGATGATCCGTGAGTTGCGGAACAGGCGGCGGATCTCGGCGGGTTTGGCGTCGGTGCCGGCGTCAAAGTCCTTCGGCTGCCGGCCGAGCATCAGGTCCCGGACGCTGCCACCAACGAGGTAGGCCCTGTAGCCGGCCTTGTTGAGCCGCCCCAACACCTTGACGACGTTGCGGGGCATGTCGCTCCGCGAAACGGAATGCTCGGCGCGGGAGAGAATCCTCGGTTGCGGATCGTCGGCCGCGTCGTGCTCGCTCACGCGCCTATTATAGGGGCAAGGCCGAGAGCGCACAGGTGGGCGCGACCGGTTTTTGACGACCGGCCGCGGGGAGGAGGGTGCCGGGGCGAAACCGCCTTTCGTTGGTCCCGCCCCGGCCTGCGCGGGTTTGGGGAAGGGAATTGAGGAGAAGGAGTCTCTCGACTTTTTATTTCCCCGTTCTCTTCTTCACATCCTGGGTTAGAGCAGGATCGGTGCCAGCCGCGCCGCCCGAGGCTCTCGAGTCCCCTCGACGCCCGTACTCCGCCGGGTTCCGCGGGACGCCGGGCCTCCTCGACACGACGAGGCTCCGTGAGCTCCCCCGTCGCGACGATCCAAGAACTCGTAGCCGCGTCCAAATATGCGGACACCCCATGAGCTCGAAAGGGGACGCCCCCGGGGCGTCGGGGTTCAAGGGTCCTCGAGGGTCGTGCGGATGACGATCTCAGAGGTCAGCGTCCGGTGGACCGGGCAGCGATCCGCGATCTCGACCAGCCGCCGGCGCTGTGCCTCGTCGAGAGGCCCCGCGATGTCGAGGCGCCGGCCGAGGACCGAGATCATCCCCTTCTCGCTCGTGCACTCCTCGCAGTCTTCGGCGTGGACGCGGTCGTGGTGCAGGCGGACGCGCACGCCCTCGAGGGGCCATTTCTTGCGCTCGGCGTACATCCGTAGGGTCATCGAGGTACAGGTGCCGAGGGCCGCCAGCAGCAGCTCGTAAGGATCCGGCCCCGAGTCGGTGCCGCCTGCCACCGACTCGGGCTCGTCGGCGGGGAAGCGATGCGTGTCGGTCCACACCTGCTGCGCGTAGCCGCTGGCACCGCCGATGACCAGGACGTCGCCGTGGTCGATCTCGGTCGGTCTGGGACCCCCGGAGGCGGCAGCCTCGACGATGCCCTCGGCCCCTGGCTCGATCACCGCCGCGGCGGCCGCCGGCTCGTCCTCGAGATAGCGGCCGACCCAGGCGCTGATCACGCTGGCGGCATAGCGAGCGTCCGCTTCGCGGCTCAGCAGGTGGTCGGCCCCCTCGAGACAGACGAAGCTCTTGGGCTGGGCGGCAGCGGCGAAGATCGCCTCCGCGTTGTCCATCGACACGACCTCGTCCTCGGGCGAGTGGAGGACCAGGAGGGCCCGGCCCAGCCGGCCCAGGTGTCCTTCGAGATGGTCACGCGCCAGGTCGTCGAGCAGCGCACTCTTGATGGTGAAGGTGCGCCCCGCGACGTCGACGTCGGTGGTCTCGCCGGGCTCGAGCTCGGGGACGTCGGCGAGAACCCCGTGGAGCAGATGTGAGGTGTCGCAGGGTGCGCCGAGGGTCACCACCGCGACGGACTCGGGTACCTGCTGAGCCGCCGCCAGCACCGCCGCCCCGCCGAGGCTGTGGCCGATGAGGATGCGCGGCGGCAGGTGCTGCGAGCGCAGGAAGTCCGCCGCCGCCACCAGGTCGTCGAGATTCGAGGTGAAGGTCGTGTCCTCGAAATCACCCTCGCTCTCCCCCAGCCCGGTGAAATCGAAGCGCAGCACCGCGATACCCCGGTCGCGCAGCGCACGGCTGATCCAGCCCAGCGCCTTGAGGTCCTTCGAGCAGGTGAAGCAGTGGGCGAAGAGCGCGAAGGCCCGAGGCTCCCCGTCGGGCAGATCCATCCGACCCACCAGCTCCTGTCCGTTCTTGCCCTCGAATCGCACGTGCTTGCTGCTCGCCACTTGGCGCTCCTTTCCCGGCGAAGGCTCTCCCGCCACAAGGCGGCGAGTCTATCGCCGCCGGGGGCCGACGCGGCCGTCATGGATCTGGCCCACGGCGGTGACGGCCCGGTCACCGGGGCTCTCTACCCTTGCCTCGTCGCTACCGGCCCGCGCGACGACGGCTCGTCGCCGATCCAAGAAACCAAAGTCCTTCCCGAGGCACCATGGCGATCACCGGCCACACCAAGGAGCTCTCCCTCTCCGACCTGTTGCAGATCCGTGCGATGAACGGCGGCACGTGCCGGGTCATCGTCGACGGTCCCTTTGGCGCCGGTGTGCTGGTCCTCGAAGAGGGCCTCGTGGTGCATGCGCGCTACGGCGGTCTCGAGGGCGAGGACGCCGCCTATCTGCTCCTCTCCGAGGACGAGACCTTCTTCCAGGCGTCGGCAGGGGTCGAGATCCCTCGGCGAACGCTCGCGCTGCCGGTCCACGAGCTGCTGATGCGCTGCGCCCAGCGCAAGGACGAAGGCACCCTGCCGCGACCTACGGTTCCCCTCGCCGAGCCCGCCTCGAGCGAGGTCTTCGTCGAGCTGTCGCCGGTCGCCGTCGACGCCCCCGGGGCGACCAGCTTCGGCCTGTCGCGGCGCAGCGCGCTCATCGCCGCGCTGGCGACGGCGGTGCTGGTCGTGGCCGTCGTGCTCGTGACGCGCCTGGGCGATGCGCCGACGGCCATCGGCACGGCGGACGCCGCGGAGGCCTCGACCGCGCCGAAGCCCCCCGCCCTCGAGTCCTCGGCAGGAGCCGGCGAGGCCCTGGAACCGGTCGAAGCGTCGGAGCTCGACGGCGCCGCCGATCGCCTCCCGATGCTCGAGATCGGCCGGCCGCCCGCGAGCCCCGACCCCACGACGGCGATGCGACCGACGATCATCTGCCGGTTGCTCGTCGGTGACGACGGCCGGGTGATCGAGGCCGAGATCTACCGCCCGCGCGAGGAGCTCGCCGCCTTCGAAAAGGTGGCTCTCGACACCGTCCGCGGTTACCGCTTCTCCCCCGGACGCCGGCAAGGGGTCGCGGTGCCGGTGTGGATCAACTGGCCCGTCGACTTCATCTGAACCCGTCGGATCCTCGCGGAGGCCCCATGACGCCGCGCTTCCTCCTGCCCGTCGCTCTCACCGTCTGTCTCGTCCTGACCGTCAGCCCCTGCCGAGGAGCCGAGACGCAGCTTCACGTCAAGGGCTCGGACACCATCGGCGGTGCCCTCGGTCCGGCTCTCGGAGAAGCCTACGAGGCCGCCAACCCCGGCGTAGAAGTGACCTGGGATTCGCTGGGCTCCGGCACCGCCTTCGTCGGATTGTTCGACGGCTCCGCCGATCTCGGCGCCGCCTCGCGAAGCGTCCGCGAGAACGAGCTCGCCGAGGCGAAGCGTCTGGGCCTCGAGCTCAAGGAGTACGTCCTCGGCTATGACGGCATCGCCGTGCTGGTACACCCGTCGAACGGTGTCCTGGCGCTGAGCTTCGACCAGCTGTCCTCGATCTTCAGCGGGCGAGTGTCGAACTGGAAGGCCTTCGGCGGTCCTGACCTGGCGATCCGGCGCATCAGCCGGCCGGAGTACTCGGGTACTCACGGCTTCTTCAAGGAGAAGGTGCTGCGGGGAGGAGACAAGACGAGCGAGCTCGAGTTCGCGCCGGACACCGAGTTCCTCGAGCACAGCGAGGAGATCGTCGCGCGCGTCGCCGCCGAGCCCGGAGCCATCTCGTACCTGGGGATGGGCTGGATCCGACCCGGAGTGCGTGCGGTGCCGGTGGTGTCGGGACGGGGCGAGGCGGTCCTGCCCAGCCCGGAGACCGTACGGCGGGGTACCTACCCCATCTACCGCCCGCTCCTGCTCTACAGCCGCGGCGAGCCCCAGGGCGAGGTCCGCCGTTTCCTCTCCTTCCTCTTGGCCGGCGACGGCCAACGGCTGGTGGCCCAGTACGACTTCACGCCCTCGGACGTGCCGTCGACGGTGTCGCGCTCGGCGGTGCCGCGAGCCGGCGGCGGGGGCGACCTCGAGGTGCTCCGCGTGCGCTTCCCGAGCGGCGGTGCGCGTCTCGACGCCGCGGCACGTTCGGTGCTCGACGTCCTCGTCGAGAAGCTCGCCGGTGGTGGCTGGTCGGCCGAGATCGTCGGCCATGGCGACAGCGAGGGCAGCTCCGTCGCCACCGAGCGCGTCGCCCTGGCTCGGGCTCGCGCGGTGAGCGAATACCTCGATCGACGAGGCGTCGGCGAGTCGGTCCGCCGGGTCGAGGGTCACGCCGCCGCGGAACCCGTGGCGACCAACGAGACCGTCGAGGGGCGCGCGCTCAATCGCCGCGTCGATATCCGGCTGCTCCCCGCCAGCTGAGCCTCCGGGGGCACGACCCGCCCCGGGGTAGACTCGCCGGCGTGAGCCAGGGATCCAGTGCGGAGCGGCCCATGCTCGAGGCGCTCGGGGTCGAGATGCGCTACCCCGGCGGGGTGGTGGCCCTCGACGCCGTCGATGTGGCGGTGCGTGCCGGCGAGACGGTGGCGGTGATCGGCGAGAGCGGTTCGGGAAAGACCACGCTGCTGCGCCTGTTCAACCGCATGACGGTGCCCACCGGCGGGATCGTCCGGGTCGCCGGCGAGGATCTCGCGTCCATCGACTCGGTGGCGCTCCGCCGCCGTCTCGGCTACGTCCAGCAGGAGGGCGGGCTCCTGCCCCACTGGACCGCCCGGCGCAACGTCGAGATGGTGCCCTGGCTCCTGGGCTGGCCCGCCGAGCGGCGGCGACGACGTGCCGACGAGGTCCTCGAGCTGGTCGGTCTCGACCCGTCGGTCTTCGGAGGCCGGCGTCCCCACGAGCTCTCGGGCGGCCAGCGTCAGCGGGTCGCCATCGCTCGCGCGCTCGCGGCGGAGCCCGAAGTGATCCTCCTCGACGAGCCCTTCGGCG
>JAGQSE010000122.1 GCA_020439725.1 Acidobacteriota bacterium | reverse complement strand
GTCGACTTGCCGGAACCGGTGGTGCCGGTGCACAGCACCATGCCCCGGCGCTCCTCGCAGATCTTTTCGAGCACCGGCGGCAGCATCAGCTCACGGATGGTAAGGATGCGCGCCGGGATGACGCGCAGGACCAGGCCCACCGCGCCGCGCTGCTGGAAGACGTTGACACGGAAACGGCCAAGGCCCGGGACCGAGTACGCGATGTCGATCTCGTACTCTTCCTTGAAGCGCTGCTTTTGCCGCGCGTTCATCATGGAGAACGCCATCTGGATGGTGTCCTCCTGCATCAGCCGCTTCATCTCGGCCATCGGCTGCAGGTCGCCGTCGATGCGGATCACCGGCGAGCTCCCCACCTTGAGGTGGATGTCCGACGCCTTGCGCTCGATGGCGATCTTGAGCAGGTCGTTGATGTTCATCGCGGCTCCTCCGTTGTCCCCACCGATGGGTAGTCACCGGCGCGACCGACGTCGTCCCGGGGCCCCCTGCCAAGCAGACGGCGAATCGGGCGCCGGCTCAGACGGTGGCCTTCGCCTCGACCCGGCAGAGCCAGCCGTGGCGATCCTCGATGCGCCCCTTGGCGATCCCGAGGTACTCGTCCATCAGCTGGAGGGTGATCGGGCCCGGCCGTCCTTCGCCGATGGCGATGCGGTCGATCGAGCGGATCGGCGTCACCTCCGCGGCGGTGCCGCAGAAGAAGACCTCCTCGGCGATGTAGAGCATTTCGCGCGGGATCACCGCCTCGCGCACCGGAATCCCCAGATCCTTGGCGATCTGGAAGATCGAGTCGCGGGTGATGCCCGGCAGCACCGAGGCGGCCAGCGGCGGCGTCAGCAGCTCGCCGCGGAAGACCACGAAGAGATTCTCGCCGGAGCCCTCGCTGACGTTGCCGTCGACACCGAGAGCGATGCCCTCGGAGAATCCATTGGCCATCGCGTCCATCTTGATCAGCTGCGAGCTCAGGTAGTTGCCCGTCGCCTTGGCGAGGCTCGGGAAGGTGCTCCCGGCGGCCCGGCGCCAGCTCGACACGCAGACGTCGACGCCGTTGCGCAACGCCTCCTCACCCAGATAGGCGCCCCAGGGCCAGACCCCGATGGCGACGTCGACCGGGCACTTGCCGGGATAGACGCCGAGGGTGCCGAGACCGCGGTAGACCAGCGGCCGGATGTAGCACTCGTCGAACTCGTTGGCGACGATGGTGTGCGTGATGGCGTCGGTCAGCTCGTCGAGGGTGTAAGGCAGGTCGGTGCGGTAGATCTTGCAGGAGGCCGCGAGCCGGTCCAGGTGCTCAGGGAGACGGAAGATGGCCGGCCCGTGCGGCGTCTGGTAACAGCGGATGCCCTCGAAAGCTCCGGATCCATAGTGCAGCCCGTGACTGAACACGTGCACGGTCGCCTTCTCGAACTCGACCAACTGGCCGTTCATCCAAATCCAACGAACACGGGAGAACGGTTCGCTTCTCTGCACTGTTTCAACTCCTTTCGAGGACGCGAGACGCCGTCGATGGTAGCCCCTCAAAAAAGGGGGTGTCAACGCCGGCCAGTCCCAGCGGAAAACGGGATTCGGACCCCCGGGAGGAGAGATGGGGGTCACGCTAGAGGTTATCGGGAAGCGCGGAAAATCGCCAGCGCCGAAGCTGTCACGGCAGCGGTCTCGATCCGCAAGACCCGATCACCGAGCCCCCGGGCCACGAAGCCCGCGGCCGCGAGGCGCGCCAGCTCGTCGTCGGTCCACCCGCCCTCGGGGCCGACCGCCAGGGCCGTCGCGCCGCTGCCGCTCCAGTCGCCGCCATCGGCCTCGGCAGCACCGGGAGCGAGCAGCAGCCGCCGGTCGCAATCCGCCACCAGAGCGTCCACCTCGCCCAGGTCGTGGGGGCCGCTGAGACGTGGCAAGGAGGCACCGCCGGACTGCTCGAGAGCGGCAGCGGCGACCCGTTCGAGCCGTTCGAGCCCTCCTCCCCCGAGCTCCCGGGGCGTCCTCTCGGCGGCCAGCCAGTGGATCGCCGCGACCCCCAGCTCGGTGGCCTTCTCGACCAGCCAGGAAGCCCGCGACGGCCGCGGCGGCGCGACCAGCAGCACCACGCGGTGCGGCGGATCGAGCGTCGGTGCGGGCTTCCCCGCCACCACTCGCGCGCTCCTGGGTCCCACCGCCTCCACCCGGCCTCGACGGGCACCACCGGCGCCGTCGACCAGGCGCAGCTCGGCGCCGGCGGCGAGCCGGCGGGCACGGAAGAGATGCTTGTAGGCCTCGCCACGGACCTCGACCTCGCCGCTCGCCAGCTCCGCCGGGGTGACGAGGAGGGTGATCACGGCGCCCCGGGGGCCGAATACCGGCAGCGATAGCCGACCCACTCGCCGGCGTGACGCGACGCCACGGCGGCGAAGCCGAGCTCGCCCAGGCGCTCGAGGACCGGTGGCGCCACCTCGTCGAGGATCCCCGAGAACAGCACCGTCGCACCCTCCTCCAGGAGCGGTGGCAACCGGTGGATGAAGGGCAACATGCGCTCGGGCAGGATGTTGACCAGCGCGACGTCGAAGGAGGCCCCCGGGCGCAGAACCTCGATACCGCCGGCGAAGAAGGCCGGCGGCCAGGAACGTTCCCCAGGGGGATCGTTGAGCCGGCCGTTCTGGCCCGCGAGCAGCACCGATTCGAGGTCGATGTCGAAGGCGGCTGCCGAGCGGGCCCCGAGGGCGAGGGCGGCGAAGGCCAAGATGCCGCTGCCGGTACCGACGTCGAGCACCCGGCGACCGGTGAGCGGCAGGTCTTCGAGGAGCTCGAGGACCAGGCGGGTACTCTCGTGGCTGCCGGTGCCAAAGGCGCTCCGCGCGGGGATGCGGAGCCGGATGCGGTCAGGGGCCGTAGGCGGCTCGTCCCCGGTCGCCCCCGCCCCGGCTCCCTGCGGGTCGATCTCCCGCGGGTCGATGACGAAGCGGCGGCCGATCTCGAGGGGTCGCGCGAGCCGTCGGTAGGTCTCGAGCCAGTCGACCACCGGCCGCTCATCGGTGTCGACGAGGCGCGCGCCAAGCCCCGGCGGCGGCTCGTCCGGCTCGGTGTCGGGGTCGAAATAGGCCTCGATGCGGGCCTCGCCTTCGACCTCGGCGAGCTCCTGGAGGCCCAGCGCCCCTTCACCCCACAGCCACGCCGCCAGCGCCTCGCCGTGCTCGGCGGGCACGCGGTAGAGCCGCTGGCGATAGGTCTGAGCGCTCATGACACCGCGCTCCCTCCGCTCAGCCGAAGATCTCCTTGCCGACCTTCTTGACCTTCTCGAAGACGCCTTCGCGCACCGGGCGGCCCTCGAGCTCGGCCAGCTTGCGCAGCAGCTCCACCTGCTCGTCGTCGAGGCGCTTGGGATCGGGGACCTCGAGGACCACCTGCGCCACGTGATCACCCTTGCCGTGGCTGCCGAGACGCTCGATGCCCTTGTTCTTGAGGCGGAAGATCTTGCCGTGGGGCGTCCCCGGCGGGACGTCGATGGTGGCGGGGCCGTGGAGCGTCGCCACCTCGATGCTGGCACCGAGGACCGCCTGCGAGTAGCTCACCGGCACCGGCCCGAGGACATCGGCGCCTTCACGCTCGAAGATCTCGTGGGGCTGAACGCGGATCACCACGTAGAGATCGCCGGCGGGACCGCCCTGGCGCCCGTGCTCGCCCTCGCCGGCGAGCCGCAGCCGGGCACCGGTGTCGACCCCGGCGGGGATCTTGACGTCGAGCCGGCGCTGCTGTTCGACCAGACCCTCGCCGTGACAGGTCTTGCACGGGTCCTTGATGATCCGCCCTTCGCCCTGACACTCGGGACAGGTCCGGGCGACGGTGAAGAAGCCCTGGGAGAAACGCACCTGGCCGTGACCGCCGCAGGTGTTGCAGGTGATCGGTCGCGAGCCCGGCGCGACACCGCTGCCCGAGCAGGAGGCGCACCGTTCGAGGCGCGGGATGCGCAGCTGGGTCTCGGTGCCGAAGGCCGCCTCCTCGAAGCTCAGGGTGAGGTCGTAGCGCAGGTCGGCGCCGCGGCTCTGGCCGCTGCGACCGGCGCGCCGGCGGCCGCCGCCGAAGAGATCGCCGAAGCCGAAGATGTCGCCCAGGATGTCCGAGAAATCGGAGAATACCGAGGGGTCGAAACCGGCGGCGCCGCCTGACACCCCCTGGTGTCCGAAGCGGTCATAGCGCTGACGTTTCTGCGGATCCGAGAGCACCGCGTAGGCCTCCGCGGCCGCCTTGAAGCGGACCTCGGCCTCCGCGTCGCCCGGGTTCTTGTCCGGGTGGTACTGGATCGCCATCTTGCGATAGGCGGACTTGATCACCGTGGCGTCCGCATCGCGCGCGACACCGAGAACTTCGTAGTAATCCTGCAGCTGGCTCATGACTCAAGTACGTCCAGTCCGGACGGCTCCGCCCCGGTCGAGGCCGGAGCCGCCCGAAGAAGCTTGAAAGGGTCTAGCCGGCGCTCTTGTTCAACATCACGTCGGAGAGCAACCCGGCGATCGAGGTCAAGTCGTAGATGGCCGCTTCGAGATCCGCCTGATCCTCCGACGACAGGGCCACTCGCCCCTTGAGCAGAACGTCGTTGACGCGCTTGGAGTCGGCGTCCTTCATGCGGTCCCGGAACTGGTTATAAACGCGGTCGTTGGTGTAGATCATTCCCTCGAGGCGGTTCTTCAGGCGGCGGGTCTCGAGCCGCTGCTCGTCCTCGAAGGCGTATTGGTCCGCTTCCTCGACCAGGCGATCCACCTCGTCCTTCGACAGACCGCTGGCGGGGTTGATCTGGATGCTCTGCCCCTTGCCGGTGGCCTGGTCGCGCGCCGAGACGTTGACGATGCCGTTCGAGTCGATGGCGAAGGTGACTTCGATCTGCGGCACGCCGCGGGGCGAGGGCGGAATCCCCACCAGGCTGAAGCGGCCGAGGCTCTTGTTGTCCTTGGCGATCTCGCGCTCACCCTGGAGAACGTGGATCTCCACCGCTTCCTGGTTGTCGCTGACGGTGGTGAAGATCTGGCTGTTCTTGGTGGGGATGGTCGAGTTGCGCTCGATGAGCTTGACGTAGAGCCCGCCGTGGGTCTCGATGCCCAACGACAACGGAGTGACGTCGAGGAGGACCAGGTCCTTGATGTCGCCGCCGAGGATCCCCGCCTGGATGGCGGCGCCCATGGCGAC
>JAGQSE010000121.1 GCA_020439725.1 Acidobacteriota bacterium | reverse complement strand
CGAGCTGCCGCAGCTGTGGAACGTCCTCGTCGGCCAGATGAGCTTCGTAGGCCCGCGCCCCGACGTCGAAGGCTTCGCCGACCGCCTCGAAGGCCCCGACCGAGTCGTCCTCACCCTACGCCCCGGCATCACCGGCCCCGCCACCCTCGCCTTCCGCAGAGAAGAGGAGCTCCTAGCCGCCCAGCCCGACCCAGAGACCTACAACCGCGAGGTCATCTGGCCCGAAAAGGTCCGGCTCAACCGCGAATACGTGGCGACCTGGTCGTTTTGGAGGGACCTGGGGTATCTGTGGCGGACGGTGGTGGGGTAGATCCAGCGCGGCAGTGCGGTAAAAACTAGGGACACGATACCCAATTCGCTAACGCTTGTGTTCTCAAGGGTTTAGCGAATTGAGTAACGTGTCCCCAATTCTTCAAGCGATTGGATCTCAGACTCCGCGGCCAGGACGGGGCGGGGAAGGGACCGTCACCAGGAAGGGCAGCGGTAGGGCTGGCGGAACGTCCGCCTCACGCCGCCTTCTGTTCCAACGCCCGGAACTTGGTCAGCGCCTCGTCGAACTGTTCGCGGGAGCGGGTGATGTAGTCGTAGGCCTCGTCGATGTAGCCGTCGGTGGAGGCGGACCAGACGCGGTTCAGGAAGCGCTCGCCGGCGGCGAAGGAATTCATGACGTCGGCGTAGGCCTGGAGGCCAAAGCTGTGGGCGATGCTCTCGCGGGCCTCGACGAAAGCTTCGATCTCGGTGGGGAAGGTGCGCTCGATATGGTGGCGGAGCTCGTAGACGTCGATCGACTCCTTCTCGGCGTCGAAGCGGTCGATCTCCGCGACCAGGTTCTGCAAGCTCCGGCCGACGGTGCTGATGCTCGCCGCCAGGTGTTCGACGTGGGTGGCGGCGCGGTGGGTGGCGACGCGTACCAGGATCACGCCGAGGACGCCGACGGCAACGGCGCCGAGGAAGGGGCCGAGGGCGACGGTGCGCTCGTGCTGGATGGCGACGAAGGCGCCGGCCAGGAAGCCGAGGGTGATGAGGGCGTAGCCGAGGGCCTTCATGGCGATTCCTCCACGATGGCGCTCATTGCGCCAGGACCTTGAACAGGGCGAAGAACACGCCGACCAGCGCCTCGCCGACGATGAAACCGGCGGCGACGGGGATGCCCACGTCCTCGCTGAAACGGGTTCCCTTGAACCCGTCGGAGAGCAGGCGGAGCGCGGTGCCGATGGAGTAGGTCAGCACGATGTTGAAGGGCAGGTAGAAGCCCAAACCGACCAAGACCCCCAGACCGCCGATGCCGCTTGTCGAGAGCAGCGCGCCGAGACCGGCGCCGGCGATGTACTTCTGGATCGGGATGTCGCCGCCCAGGATGCCGTTGATCACCGTCGCCAGCGCCTGCCCCTGGGGCGCGGGGAGCTGCTCGCTACCGATGCCATAGGCCTTGTGCAGCACCAGGATCAGGCCCATCACCAGGATCGGGCCGAGCCAGGTGCCGAGGAATTGCGCGATCTGCTGTTTCCTGGGGATGGCGCCGAGGATGTAGCCGGTCTTGAGGTCGAGCATCAGGTCGGTGGCCTGGCTCATGGCGACGCACATGGCGGCGCCGACGATGATCGACGAGACCACCGTGGCGCGATCGGCGAGACCGCTCGAGGCGAAGATGAGGATGGTGACGCCGATGAGCGTCATGCCCGACAGCGGCGACCAGTTGGTGCGGCCGATGCACTCCGACAGGATCACGCCGGCGATCCAGATCCACAGCGTACCGAGGAGCGCCATCAACAAGCCGCGGCCGAGACCCATCTCGTGGGTCGACATGATGGCGATGATCGCCAGCACCACGAAGGCCGCCACCACCGCCATGTAGAGCAGCTTGATGGGCATCTCGTCCTGCGACATGGCGCCGCGGGTCTTGGCGGCGGTCTGCATGCTGCGCACCGCGCTCACCACCAGCGGTAACGCCAGCAGGATTCCCGCGATGGCACCACCGATCAACATGCCGATGCCCAGCGGTCGGAAGAGGTGGAGGCGCAGGTACTCGGGGAGCGAGGCGCCGGCGGCCGCGATGGTCTCGGGGGAGGGCAGGTGGTCCTGGAGCGACAGCATCGGCGCCAGGATCCAGTAGCAGGTGAAGCCGCCGACGATGAAGAAGAAGCCGCCGCGACCGGCGAGGAAGCCGGTGCCGATGGTCAGGAGCGACAGGTACCAGATGCCGTTCATGTACGTCGGCAAACCGAGCGCGGCGCCGAGGTTCCAGTTCTCATGGCCGGTCAACAGGCTGGTCAGGTGGAGGCCGCCGCTGAACAACGCCGCGCCCAAGAGCAGCTGCGCCTTGCGTACCCCCGCCCCCGGGGCCTTGAGGATCGCCGCGGTGGCGATACCGCCGGGGAAGGTCAGGCGGTTGAAATCGATCATCTGCTTGCGGAGCGGGATGATGAAGGCGATGCCGAGGATCGAGCCGGCGATACAACCGAGCACCGTCAGCGGCTTGTTGAAGTCCTCGAGGCCGAGGATGAAGATCGCCGGCAGCGAGAACATCATCCCCGCCGAGGCGCCGTTGACGGCGCTTGCCAGCGTCTGGTTGATGTTGTTCTCGATGATGCTGTTGCGGCCGAGCAGGGCGCGCAGGATGAAGAAGCCGAGGATCGCAGCCAGCTCGGAGCCTTCGATGGAGAAGCCGAGCTTGAGGCTGAGATAGCCCATCGACAGGGCGAGTACCGAGCCGATGCCGTACCCGGTGAGGATCGCGGCGACGGTGGTCTCCGGGTAGGCGCCGTGGCGGACCACCCGCTGGGACGCGGCAGCTTTCTCGTTCAACGCGGCCTCCGCATGCTCCGGACCGGCGGCAGCCGATCCCGTGTCCAGATGTTCACGAGACCTTAGGCCGGCCGCCGCGCGGGTGTCAAGGCCGGGTCCGTCGAGGTCCACGGGCTCGACTTCGGGGGTTGAACCGGGGGCCCACCGGTGGTCAAATCCCCGCGATGCCGCGCGAAGAACCGCAAACCGACACCGTCGACATCTTGGGGCTGGACCCGCCCCTCGAGATGGCCTCCGCGGACCTCGACGCCTCCGACGTCGAGGCGGTGCTCAGCGTGCTGCGCTCGGGGCGTCTCGCCCTGGGGCCCATGGCCGAGCGCTTCGAGGCGGCCATGGCCGAGTACGTCGGCGTGCGTCACGCGGTGGCGGTGAGCTCGGGGACGGCGGCGCTCCACATCCTGGTGCGAGCTCTCGGTCTGGGGCCCGGTGACGAGGTCCTGGTGCCCTCCTTCACCTTCGTCGCCAGCGTCACGCCGCTCCTCTTCGAAGGCGTCAAACCGGTCTTTCTCGACATCGAGGACCGCACCTTCAACCTCGACCCGGAGGAGCTCGAGCGGAAGCGCACGGCGCGCACCCGCGCGGTGATGGTGGTCGACGCGTTCGGTCATCCGGCAGCCTGGGACGAGATCTCCGCCTTCGGCCACGCCCACGGGCTACGCTTGATCGACGATTGTTGCGAGGCCTTGGGAGCCGAGCATCGCGGGGTCCGTCTCGGCTCGCTGGGCGACGCCGGCGCCTTCGCCTTCTATCCCAACAAGCAGATGACCACCGGCGAGGGCGGCATGGTGGTCACCGACGACGACGAGCTCGCCGCGCTGGCACGGAGTCTGAGGAACCAGGGCCGCGGGGCCATGGGGCTGTGGTTGACGCACGAGCGCCTGGGGTTCAACTACCGCCTCGACGAGATGAGCGCCGCCCTCGGCACCTCGCAGCTGGCGCGTCTCGAGACGTTCCTCGAGCGCCGCGCCCACGTGGCCGAGCTCTACCGCCGGCGCCTCGACGGTGTGTCCTTCGTGCGTCCGCCGGTGGTCGGTCACGAGGTCCGGATGAGTTGGTTCGTCTATGTCGTGCTGCTCGAGGAGGGGCTCGAGCGCGAACCCATCATGGAGTCCATGGCCGCCCAAGGCGTGCCCACCCGTGCCTACTTCTCGCCGATCCACCTCCAGCCCTTCATCCGCAAGGATCTGGGTACCGCTCCGGGGGACCTGCCGGTGACCGAGGCGGTGGCGCGGCGGACCATCGCGCTGCCGTTCCACAACCGGCTCGGCGCCGACCAGGTCGATCGCGTGGTGAGCGCGCTCGAACGGGCGGTCGAGGGAGTCCGCAGGGGCTGATCCGGGCGCGTGCTACCATAGCCGATCAGGTATGAGAAAGGGTTCTTCCTCGCGCATCGCGGGGAGCCGTCCTGGCATGTCACCAAGCTGCACATCCTCCGGCCAGCGCCGCGCCGTCGCGACGGGCGAGATCCGCGCGTGAACGGCAGCTGGGAGGTGCGACTCCGCCGCGGGATGATCCTCGTCCTCGACGGGGCGATCGCCGCCGGCGCGCTTTACGTGGCGATGCTGCTGCGCTTCGAGGGCAACATTCCCGAGCGCTGGGCGAGCGCCCTGGCCGAGACGATCCTGCTCCTGGTCGGCTGCCGTATCGCCTGCAGCGCCTTTTTCGGTCTCCACCGCTGGTCCTTCCTGCTTTCGGGGCTCACCGACGGCGCGCGCATCGCCGTCGCCGGGATCGCCGGCAGCGGGTTGTTCATGACCGGGATTTTCCTGCTGCGGCTCCAGGGGCCACCGCGTTCGGTCTTCGTCTTGGAGCTCCTGCTGTCGACGGCGGTGATGGCGATCCTCCGCTTCGCGCCGCGGCTGGCGTGGATGTACCGCGCCGACCGGCGCCGCGCGCGGCGCAAGGATTCGGTGCGGGCGCTCATCGTCGGTGCCGGCGCCGCCGGCGAAATGCTGCTCCGCGATCTCCGCCGTTCCGACGAGCACAACTACCGGGTGGTCGGGTTCGTCGACGACGACCGGACCAAGTGGGGGAGCATCGTCGGTGGCCAGCCGATCCTGGGTGGTATCGACAGCCTCGCCGACGTCGTGGTCAGCCACCGTGTCGACAAGGTGCTCATCGCGATCCCGCGGCTTCCCGCTGAGCGCATCCGCGAGATCCTGTCGCTGTGCGCCGACCTCAAGATCCGCTTCAAGATCTTGCCGGTGTCCTACGTCTATCTGCAGGAGCAGGACGCCTCGGTCCGCCTGCAGGACCTGTCACCGGAGGACCTCCTGCCGCGTGAGCCGGTGCGTTTCTCGGCCAGCGAGGACGCGGCGATGATCGCGGGCCGGTCGGCGCTGGTCACCGGGGCGGCGGGCTCGATCGGCAGCGAGATCTGTGACCAGCTGCTCCAGGCGGGGCTCGCCCGGCTGGTGATGGTCGACATCAACGAGAACGGTCTCTACGTCCTCCACCGCCGCTTCCAGCGCAAGTACCCCAAGGTCGCCCTGACCACCGAGGTCGCCGACATCCGCGAGGCGTCACGGATCCGCTCGCTCTTCGAACAGCATCGCCCCCAGGACGTATTCCACGCCGCGGCCCACAAGCACGTGCCGTTGATGGAGGTCGCGCCGTGCGAGGCGGTCAAGAACAACATCCAGGGGACGCGCAATGTCGCCGAGGCCGGCGACGCCTTCGGTGCCGAGCGCTTCGTCTTCATCTCGACCGACAAGGCGGTGCGGCCCACCAGTGTCATGGGGGCCACCAAGCGCGTCGGCGAGATGATGGTGCGTTCGTTGGCGGAGCGTTCGAAGACCCACTTTTGCGCCGTACGCTTTGGCAACGTGCTCGATTCCGCCGGCTCGGTGGTGCCGCTGTTCCGCGAGCAGATCGCCGAGGGCGGGCCGGTGACGGTGACCCACCCGGACGTGCGCCGCTACTTCATGACCATCGGCGAGGCCGTCGGCCTGGTGCTGCGCGCCGCCTATGGCGACTACGGCGAGCTCTGTGTCCTCGAGATGGGCGAGCAGATCCGCATCTACGACCTGGCCCGGCACATGATCACGATGTCCGGCATGGCCCCGGAGATCGACGTTCCCATCGAGGTGGTGGGGCTGCGTCCCGGCGAGAAGCTCTACGAGGAGCTCCTGACCGAGGAGGAGGAGCAGACCCACCGCATCGACCGCAAGATCTACGTCGCCGACTCGCCCTCGCCACCGCCGGATCTCTTCGACCGCGTCGACTGGATCGTCACCACCGCCAAGAGCGAGGACCGCGAAGCCACGCTGGCGTTGCTCCGCCAGCTGGTCCCCACCTACGGTCCCGCCACCCCGGTCGCCCCTCAGGACGACGACCCGGCCGCCGCCGCGCCCTCCACCGACTCGCAGGTCCACTGACCGGCCCGCACCAGGGCCTCAGGGCGAGACCGGCTGGCCGCCGCCGAAGATCCTCTCCCAGGCCGAGCACGAGATCACCTGCGTACGGTCGTCCTCCGACGACCAGACCACCGCTGCCGGCGGTGGCGAGGCCAGGGCGAACTCCGTCCGCTCCGCGGTTTCTTCGCGGATCCGGCTCGAGAAGGGCTCGAAGTAGGCGCCGCGGCGGCTGTCGATGACCGCACGCTCGAAGTAGTGGCGGTCGACCACCAGGTAGTCGACCTCGTAGGCGCGGCAGAACGCGCTCACCCCCCGCGGATCCGCGGCGTAGTAGGCGTCGAAGAAGTCGTCGAGGCGCCGGGTCACGGTTTGCCAGTAGGTGACGAAGTAGGGGTTCGAGAGCTCATAGCTCAGGAACACCGTGCGACCTGTGAAGATCGGGATGCCGTCGCCCAGGTACGGGTAGGGGGCGATGAGCGAGTCGTCGGGAAGCGTACGCAGGAAGCCGAAGAGGTCGGCGTGAGCCGAGTAGTCGTCGAGACCGACGCCGTCGAGCCCCGGAGCGAAGGAGAGGACGACGAGGAGCAGCGTTACTTGGGCGACCTGGCGCCGGCGCCCCGAGAGTCTTTCGACGAGGTGGGCACCGAGCAACGCGAGCAGGATCACGGCGAGGAACGGCAGGGCGTACATGACGTAGCGCCGCGGCAGGTAGAGCAGGGACAGGAGCACGACGGCCGTGATGTAGAGCGTGTAGGCGGCGACGAGCAGGGCGATGAGCTCTGGAGGGATCGTGAGCCGGCGGCGGAGCACGAGCAGGAGCGCCAGGGCCAGCAGCACCAGCAGACCCGCCGCTTCGAGCCGCGGCATCGGGCCGCGAGCCTCCCCCGGCAGCCAGGTGCGGACGTCGGGGAGCGCCCGCCGCAGGCTCTCGACCAGGACCGCCGCCGGTCCCGGGCTGGGCAGGTGCGCCTGGCGGCCCCGGGCGTAGAACTCGGGAGATGTGCGCATCAGCTCGCCGCTGGCGGTGGGACCGAGCCGCGGGTCCCGTCCCGGACCGTACTGGACGACGACCAGCGCGCAGCCGAGCAGGATCCCGGCGGCCACCGGTGCCCAGCTCCGGAGGCGCGACCGGAGCGGGCCCTCGGAGCGTCTGCGCCAGAGGTCGCCGACCGCCGCCAAGCCCGCCGTACCCGCCGCCAGCAGGAAGACCATGGGGTAGAAGAGGCTGGCCGTGCCGAGGACGACGCCGAGCCACCCGTGCCGTCGCTCCCGCAGCAGCACGAGGGTGAGGAGCAGGATCGGCATCGCGAAGGAGCGTGGGTGTCCCCCGGCCATTTTCTGGAGGAAGAGGGGCGAGACCGCGAACAGCGCCGCGGCGAGCGTGCCGGCGAACCGCCCGGCGAAACCGGCAACGAACCGGAACACCAGGCCGCAGCAGCCGGCGAAGAGGAAGAGCGGGAGCCAGCGGCTCAGGACCAGCGGGTCGATCAGCGGCGACCACGCCCGGTAGAAGGCGCGCCAGCCCGACGGTTGATAGTCGTGGGCGTAGAGCGTCAGCAGGTCTCCGGCAAAGCGTTCCGGGTGCTGCCATCGCTGCATCCAGTAGATGTGCTGGCACGAGTCGTTGTTGACCACGTAGGGCCGGAGGAGCGTCTCGCGGTGAGCCCAGGCGGCAAGGAGGAAGGCCAGGATCACGATCGCCGCCCCCAGCACGGCGTTCGATCGTCGGTGCTCGGCACCGCCGGCGGCGGTCACGACCGCTCCTCGAGCATCGCCGCCAGGGCCAGGGTCAGCCCCCAGAGCGGCGCCAGGCGGAAGTTGAGGATCTCCGGCGAGGCGATGCTCCACACGCAATAGGCGGCCCATGAGGCCAGCAATGCCGCGAAGAGGGCCCGCCGTCCGCCGTCCGAAGCCTGGCGGCAGGCGCGCCACAGGTAGAGCAGCCACAGCGCCAGCGCGCCGAGCACCGCCACCGTCCCGATCACCCCGAGCTTGAACAGCAGGAAGAGGTAGAAGTTGTGGATGTAGTGCAGGTCCTCGGGATCGAGACGCGCCGAAAGCGGTTTGACCCCGCCGGAATCGAGGGCGTACGAGGCGCCCAGGCCGTGCCCGAAGAGCTGGACCGCGAACGGTGCCTCGCGAAAGAGGTGCCACAGGGTCTGCGACTCTTCGAGACGATAGGCGGCGGACCCGCGCATGGCGGAGCTGCCGCTCCCCAGCGGGTCGAGGGCCGAACGCAGGCGGCGGCTGAAGAAGCTGAGCTGCTCGAGGAGCCGGCCGGTCTTCTCGTCGCCCAGACGCTCGACGCGGAGCTTCTTGAGCCGCCAATGGGCAGGTTCGCGGCCATGGCCGTAGAGCACCACCCGAGCCTGGACCGTACCCTCCGGGGCGAGCCCCGTCGCCACCACCTGGCGCCAGCCCGGGCTCGGCGCGGCGCAGGCCTCGAGCTCGCCGAGAAGGGCCCGATCGCCATCGAGCCACCAGAGCGCGAGACAGCCCTCCGCCGTGGGTTCGGTGGTGTCGCTGGCGGTGACCTGCCCGCCGATGTCCGCCACCAGCCGGTAGAGACCCGGCTCCTCGACCACAAGAGTGTCGGGGATGCGGATCGGCTCGGCGGTCGGCGTATCCCAGGCCAGGGCCCGGCGGAGCTTGCCACCATCCCAGGGTGCGGGCTCGATGGCGATGTCTTCGGGCAGTGTCACGCCGGCCTTGGGGTCGTCCTCGAACAAGCTCGCGGTGCCACGGCCGGGGGCCAGGCTCGGTCGAACGGCCTCGTCCCACTCCTGGATGCGGTGCTCGGCCAGCAACAACAGCGCAGCGACGGCGACCAGAGCGCCGAGCGTCAGGGCGAGGCTCCCCAGACGCCGGCGACCGCTCGAAGAGAGGACGAAGAAGAGGAGCACCGCCGGTACGCTGACCACCACGAGACCGCGCACCCCGGAGCCCAGCATGTACGCGACCAGCAGCAAGATGGCGAGCAAGATGGCGCCGCGGCGCCACCATGAGCCCCGGCGGAGCAGGGCCAACGCCAGCAACAGGGCCAGCAGCGACGGTCCCGCGGCGGAGACCGAGTTGGCGAAGTAGAGCCGGCCGACAGCGGCGCCGCCGGCGAGGCGCAGGTAGGCGTCGACCAGGTGAGCCACCGCCGCCGCCACCACCGACAGAACGACCGCCGCCGGGAGCCAGCGGAGGGGATGCTCCGAGCCTGGCCGCCGCACCAGGAGCAGACCCGCCACCGCTCCCATCGGCAGCAGCCCCATGGAGAGAAGCTGGCCCGCCAGGCGGGTAGGTGGGTTGCCCGCGACGACGGCCGTCAGAGCTCCGAGGAGGGCGGCGCCGGTCCAGAGCAGGAGCCCCAGCCGGATCGGTGACGGGGCCGCGCGCCAGCGCCCCAGGGCGCCGCGATGGCCAAGTCCCCAAACCAACAGCAGGCCGGTGACCACCAGCGCTGCCTGCGCCTGGCGGATCAGGGCCGCTTCGAAGGGGAGCCGGAGCGTCGCGTAGGGCGACAGCAGGAGGATCGCCACCGCCACCGCGGAGACGAAGGCGTCGAAGCGCCGTCGGATGGCCCCGGGCTTCGGGACCGGTGAACCGGCGCGGGATGGAGGAGTGGGGAGCAGGGCTGGTCTCGCTCGAGGGTTCGGTGGACGGGGCGGGAGTCTATCGCAGCCCTGGGAGGCTGCCGCCCCGAGCCCCTTGCCGGCCGCCACCGGATTCGGGCTCTGTCGCGCCGCCGCCGCCGGTGGTAGCCTTGGCCCCCGCGGAGGACGTCATGAGCGAGACCCCCAAGACCATCTGCATCACCGGCGGTGCCGGCTTCATCGGATCTCATCTGGCCGAGGCGTTGCTCGACAGAGGGCATCGGGTGTTGATCATCGACGACCTGTCGACGGGCAGCGCCGACAACCTGCCGCCGGGGGCCGAGTTCCATCGCCTCGACGTGGTGTCGCCGGAGGCCGCCGAGGTGATCGCCGGCTCCGGGGTCGACGTCCTCTTTCACCAGGCGGCGCAGATGAACGTCCGACGCTCGGTGAGCGACGTCCTCCACGACGGCCGGGTCAACGTCCTCGGTGGTCTCAACGTCTTCGAGGCGGCGCGGCGCGGCGGCGTGCAGCAGATCCTCTTCGCCTCGACGGGCGGCGCCATCTACGGCGAGCAGGAGCACTTTCCTGCGCGCGAGGAGCACCCGCTTCGTCCGCTGTCCCCCTATGGCGTGACCAAGCAGGCGTCGGAGAGCTATCTCTACTTCTACCATCACACCTACGGCATCGACGTCACCTGCCTCAGGTACGCCAACGTCTACGGTCCGCGGCAGAACCCCCATGGCGAGGCCGGCGTGGTGGCGATCTTCCTCCAGCTGCTGCTCGCCGGCGAGCGGCCGACGATCAACGGCAGCGGCGAACAGACCCGCGACTACGTCTATGTGGACGACATCGTGGAAGCCAACCTGGCTGCCCTCGGCCGTCCCGGCTTCCATCTCTACAACGTCGGTACCGGGGTCGAGACCTCGGTGCTCGAGCTCTACCGCCGGCTGGCGGCGGCGGTGGAAAGCGACCTCGAGCCTCGCTTCGGTCCCGCCAAGGCCGGGGAGCAGATGCGGTCCTCGGTGGATCCGAGCCGCGGCCGCCGCGATCTCTCCCTGCCGCCGGCCCGCTCCCTCGATGTCGGGCTGCCGCTCACGGCGCGGTGGTTCGCGGCCCATGCCGCCACCACCGTCGCTTCCTGAAGCCCGCGGCCCGCGAGGTGCCCTCTTTCGCCGTTCGACTCCCATCTTCCGGAGGCCCCCCTTGATCACCAAGCTCCGTTCTTCGCTCCTGCTGACCGCGCTCCTGCTGGTTTCGACTACCGGCTGTCTTTCCCTCGACCTGCTGCTCAAGGTGGCGCCCGACGGCACCGGGCGCCTGTTCACGGAGGTGCGGATCCAGAAGGCCTATCTCCAGATGGCTGAAGGTCTGCTCGGTGATGACACTTCGGGCCAGCCCGGCGCCGGCGGCATGTTCTCCGACGACAACCTGGAACGCATGGCGGCACGCCTCGGCGAGGGGGTCCAGTTGGTGTCCAGCAAGGTGGTGGAGGACGACACCAGTCGCGGCGTGCGCGCCGAGTTCTCGGTACCGGACGTCACCAAGCTCAGCCTCGGCGAGCTGCCGGTCTCGCCGACCCGCGGCAAGACCCAGTTCACGCTCGAGCCGGCCAAGGACGGGCGCTCTTCGGTCTTCTCGCTCACCTTCCCACCGGTCGAGGGCAAGCAGGGGCAGCCGCTGATGAGTGGTGCCGACGTCGCCCAGATGAAGGACCTGCTCCAGGGGCTCAAGATCGACTTCGCCATCGAGGTCCCGGGCAAGATCATCGAGACCAACAGTCCCTTCGTCCAGGGCAACCGGGTCACCGTGGCCTCCCTCGACCTCGATCAGCTGCTCGCCAGTCCCAAGGCGGTGGAGACGCTGACTTCGACGCCGGCGGCGAGCGTCGCCGAAGTCGGCCGCCTGCTCAACGACTTCCCGGGGGTGAGCTTCCACCCGGAGGACACGCTGACCATCGAGTTCCGGGCACCGGCGGCGAAGCAGGCGGCCGAGGCGCCGGCGGCGAAGGGCGGCAGCGACCGTTGACCTCCGATCCGCAGCTGGGCTTCACCCAGAGCCCACCCCGGCTCGGCAACCAGTACGCCGACGACCGGGTGCTGCGCGGCTATCTGCGGCACGCGCTGCCGCCGGAGGTCCTGGCGGAGATCGAAGCCGAGCTCGGGGAGATGGGGCGCCTGGCCGGGGGCGAGCTCTACCAGGCGAGCCTGGCGGATCGGCGGAACGAGCCCCAGCTCGTAGCCTGGGACGCCTGGGGCCGGCGCGTCGATCGCATCGAGCTGACCGAGGTCTGGCAGCGGGCCGAACGCCTGGCGGCGGAAAAGGGTCTGGTCGCCACCGCCTACGAGCGGCGTCACGGCCGGTTCTCCCGCGTCCACCAGTTCGCGCTGGCCTACCTCTTCACCCCGTCCACAGACCTCTATTCGTGCCCGCTGGCGATGACCGACGGCGC
>JAGQSE010000120.1 GCA_020439725.1 Acidobacteriota bacterium | reverse complement strand
CGGTCGGTGACCAGGAAGCCGCCGACCACGTTGACCGTGGCGAAGATGATCGCCGCCAGCCCCAGCAGGCTGCTGACGGTGGTTTCACCGGTTCGCGCCGCGACGATGGCACCGACGATGGTGACTCCCGAGACGGCGTTGGCGCCGGACATCAGGGGGGTGTGCAGGGTCGGAGGGATCTTCGTGATGATCTCGAAGCCGACGAACATCGCCAGCACGAAGACGTAGATCCCGACCAGAAGAGCTCCCATCATGACGACTGTCCCTCCAGCTGGGCAGCGGTGGCGGCGTGGGCCACCTTGCCCCCATGGGTGAGCAAAGAGCCGGCGATGACCTCGTCCTCGAGGTTCAGGTTGAGCTGGCCGTCGACGATCATCGGCTTGAGCAGCGCCTCGAGGTTGCGCGCGTAGAGGGTGCTGGCGTCGTGGGCCGCGGTGCTCGCCGGCAGGTTCGAAGGCCCGAGGATCAGGACCCCGTTCTCGACCACCTCTTCGTCCTTCTTCGACAGCTCGCAGTTGCCGCCCTGGATCACCGCCAGGTCGACGATGACCGCGCCGGGCTTCATGGCGTGGACCATCTCGGCGGTGATCAGCGTCGGCGCCTTCTTGCCCGGCACCAGCGCCGTGGTGATGGCGACGTCGGCGGCGGACAGATGGCGCTTGACGATCTCGCGCTGGCGGCGCAGGAAGTCCTCGGTCATCTGCTTGGCGTAGCCGCCCTCGCCCTCGCCGCTCTCTTCCATGGGCAGGTCGATGAACTTGGCGCCGAGGGATTCGACCTGCTCCTTGACCGCGGGGCGGATGTCCGAGACCTCGACCAGAGCGCCGAGACGGCGGGCGGTGGCGATGGCCTGCAGACCCGCGACGCCGGCGCCCATGATCACCACCTTGGCGGGGGTGATGGTGCCGGCGGCGGTCATCAGCAGCGGGAAGTACTTGGGCAGACGATAGGCGGCGAGCAGCACCGCCTTGTAGCCGGCGATGTTGGCCTGCGACGACAGCGCGTCCATGCTCTGGGCGCGGCTGATGCGCGGCACCAGCTCCATGGCCAGCGAGGTGATGCCTCGGGCCGCGAGCTGGCGGACGGTGTCGAGGTTGTCGAAGGGCGAGAGCAGGCCGATGAGGGTGGCGCCGGAGCGCAGGCCCTCGACCTCCGCCGGTTCCGGGGCCTGGACGCGGAGGACCAGGTCCGCGGCGCCGTTGGCCGCTGCGACGTCGGTGACGATCAGGGCGCCGGCGGTGCCGTAATCGACGTCCGAGAAGCTCGCGGCGCGGCCGGCGCCGGCTTCGACGGTGACCTCGAGGCCCTTGGCCACGAGGTGCTTGACCGTCTCGGGAGTCGCGGCGACGCGTGTCTCGCCCGCACGTCTCTCCTTGGGAACGAACACTTTGACCATGAGTACTTGTCTTTCCGTGAGATCGGGTGGGGGCCGTGCCAACCAGGATGGTGGCGGCCGGAACGGACCGGCCAGATCGATGAAGCAGTCCCGATCATCCTACTCAGCGCAAGGCGGCGATGCAAGGCGCGAGAAGCGCTGAAACCTGCGGACCTGCGGCACGTTAGCTCCTTCCGAGAGGTGCGGATCGCTGGGGTATGCTCGCCGAAGCTCCGCTGACCCTGATCCCGTCCGATCGCCCCAGGGAGGTTCCGATGACCGGTCAAATCCCCGACCTCCGGTCCGAGTCGCACCGGCCTCGTCTCCGCCTGGCCGCCCTCTGTACCCTCATCGCGGCGGCGGTCCTGATCGCGGGTTGCGGCCCCGGCGGTGAGCCGGCGCCGGCGGATCGGCAAGCCCGCTTCCTCAGCCTGGGCACGGCGCCCCCGGGGGGTGCCTTCTTCCTCGTCGGCAGCGCCCTGGCGGACGTCCTCGACCGGCATCACCGGGCCGAGGGGTGGCGGGTCAACACCGAGGCCACCAAGGGTTCGCAGGAGAATCTCCGGCGCCTCGAGCGCGGCGAGCTCGACCTGGCGCTTTCCAACTCCGCCATCACCTATTTCGCGGTCCGTGGCGGGGGCGCCTGGGAGCAGCCGACCTCGACCCGGGCGCTCCTGACCCTCGCCCCCAACGTCGCCTTCTTCGTCGCGCCCAGGAGCGCGGGTATCGCCAGCATCGCCGACCTGCGCGGCCGGCGCGTGGTCATCGGCCCCGCCGGCGCCGGTTTCGAGGCCTTCGTGGGACCGATCCTCGAGGCCCACGGACTCGCCTACGACGACCTCGACGTGCTCCACGCGCCGCAGGCGGCGGCGGTCGACATGCTCGCCGACGGCTCGGCGGCCGCGGCCTTCCTCGGTGGCGCGGTGCCGACCCCGTCGATTGAGCAGGCGGCGAGCACCCAGGACCTGGTGTTCATCCCCTTCGACCCGGCGGTCCGCGACTCGCTCATCGAGCGCTACCCCTTCTTCCGGCCGGCGGTGGTGCCGGCGGGGACCTATGCCGGCCAAGACGACGAGCTCGCGGTGCTCGACGTCGGCTCGATGCACTTGGTGGCCGCCGCCGCTCTCGACGACGACACCGCCTACCAGGTGGTGCGCACGTTGTACGAGAACCGTGCCGAGGTCGCGGAGCGTCACCCGGCGGGGCGTGCCATCAACCCCGGCAACGTCGTCCGCGACACCGGGACCGAGTTCCATCCCGGCGCCGTGCGCTACTACCGCGAGATCGGCATCTGGCCCGACAGCGAAGACTCGCGGCAGGTGGGGGCGGACGCCAGCCCCTGATGTGCGCACCTACCCGAGCGCCGCCATGAGCCCTCCGCCCTCTCGCCGCCTCGATCGCGTGCTCGCTGTCGGTCTGGCGCTGTTCACGATCGCCGAGGTCAACTACCCGCAGCTGTCGCGCCAGGGGGAGCTGGCGGTCTTCGCCGGTGTCGGGCTCGTGCTTTGCTTCCTGCGGGTACCGGCGTGGCGGGGTCGGCCCGGGCTCCGGGGGCTCCGCTGGCTCGACCGCGGGCTGGCGGCGGCGAGCGCCCTCACCTGCGGCTACGTCCTGGTCCAGAGCGAGCCGCTCTTCGAGCGATGGTGGAGCGGTGCCGCTTCCCTCGGCGACCGGGCGGGGGCCGAGACCCGCCTCGACCTGGTGGTGGGCGGTGTCGGGCTGATCCTCGTGCTCGAAGCGACCCGGCGCACCTTGGGACCGGCGTTGCCGCTCCTCGCGGTCGCGTTTCTCGCCTACGCCCACCTCGGGCCGTCGCTCCCCGGCTGGCTCTTCCCCCACCGTGGTTATGGCGCCGAGAGGATCGTGGCGCAGACCTTCCTCCACAGCCAGGGG
>JAGQSE010000119.1 GCA_020439725.1 Acidobacteriota bacterium | reverse complement strand
GAGCCTCGGCGCGATCGACTTCGGCCTCATCGTCGACGGTTCGGTGGTGATGATCGAGAACATCGTCCGGCGGCTCCACGAACGCCGCGGCGACGGATCGACCTCCCATCTCGAAAAGGTGCGCGAGGCCGCCCACCAGGTCGCCCGGCCGGTGGTCTTCGCGGTCGGGATCATCATCATTGTCTACCTGCCGATCCTCGCCCTTCGCGGCGTCGAGGGGAAGATGTTCCGGCCGATGGCCCTGACGGTGGTCTTCGCACTCACTGCGTCGCTGCTGCTCGCCCTCACCCTGATGCCGGTGCTCGCCAGCCTCCTGCTGAAGAACGTCTCGGAGAAGGAGCCTTTCCTCTTCCGTTGGGCGAAGAAGCTCTACGTGCCGGTCCTCGACCGGTCTCTGGGGCACCGGAAGGTGACCGTCGGCGTCGCTCTCGGCGTCTTCCTGACGAGCCTCGTCCTCGTGCCCTTCCTGGGCACCGAGTTCATTCCCCGCCTCGACGAGGGAGCGATCGCGATGCAGATCTGGCGCCTGCCCTCGATCTCCCTCGAGCAGTCGAATCAGATCTCGACGCTCGCCGAGCGGGTGATCCGGGAGGACTTCGCCGAGGAGGTCGAGACCGTGGTCTCGCGCACCGGACGAGCGGAGATCGCGACCGACCCCATGGGAGTCGAGATCAGCGACACCTACCTCATGCTGAAGCCGAAGGAAGCGTGGCGCTTCGACTCGAAGGAGGATCTCGTCGAGGCGATCGAGGAGACGATGAACCGCCGCGTTCCCGGAGCGATCTTCAGCTTCTCCCAGCCGATCGAGCTGCGGGTGTCGGAGCTGATTTCCGGCGTTCGGTCCGACGTCGCCGTCCAGATCTACGGCGACGAGCTCGCTCTTTTGAAGACGAAAGCGGATGAAGTCGTGCGGGCGCTCTCGGGGATCCCCGGCGCCGCCGACGTGAAAGCCGAGCAGACCACGGGGCTCCCGATGATGCGGGTGCGCGTCGACCGCCGTGCCGCGGCCCGACTCGGTGTGCACGCCGAGGACGTCCTCGAGGTCGTGGAAGCCGTCGGGGGAGCGCCCGCCGGGGTCGTGCTGGAAGGCCAGAAGCGATTCCTCCTCCAGGTGCGATTCGGCGACTCCGTCCGCAGCGATCTCGACAAGATCCGGGACCTCCGGGTCGCCGCGCCACCGGCCGAGCCGGGCGGGCCGACACGGCTCGTTCCCCTCTCGCAGGTCGCCGACATCGTGGTCGAAGAGGGACCGGCTCAGATCAGCCGGGAGAACATCAGCCGCCGCATCACGGTCGAGGCCAACGTCCGGGGCCGGGACCTCGGGTCGTTCGTCGCCGAGGCCCGGGCAGCGGTCGAGGAGGGTGTCGACCTGCCGTCCGGCTGGACGCTCGACTGGGGCGGACAGTTCGAGAACCTGGAGTCGGCATCCCAGCGCCTGGCGGTCCTCGTTCCGTTGGCTCTGCTGCTGATCTTCCTCCTCCTCTACACGACCTTCGGGTCGGCGCGGCTGGCGACGCTGATCTACCTCAACGTGCCGCTGGCCGTCACCGGAGGCTTGCTGGCCTTGGAGATCCGGGGCTACCCGTTCTCGATCTCGGCCGGCGTCGGCTTCATTGCTCTGTTCGGCATCGCGGTGCTCAACGGCGTCGTTCTGATCTCTCACGTGGTCGAGCGCCGAAGGCAGGGCGCCACGACTTCGGAGGCAGCGCGTGAAGGTGCGCTCGAGCGGCTCCGGCCGGTCTTGATGACCGCCCTGGTGGCGTCTCTCGGCTTCCTCCCGATGGCGCTCGCTACAAGCGCCGGGGCCGAGGTTCAGCAGCCGTTGGCCACCGTGGTGATCGGAGGCCTGGTCACGTCAACCCTGCTGACGTTGCTCGTCCTTCCGACAGTGTACTGCTGGCTTGCCGGTTCCTCGAGTCTGCCAAGTGGCAACGGACTTCCGTCGCTCGCCCGATCAGGAGACAGCTGAATCGCCTCGACAGGCAGCATCGGCGTCAGGGCTCTGGTCCTTCGGGCCGAGCGACCTCCGAGCTGGTGACGATGGCCGACATCGGCACGTCGACCTCGTCGTGCGGGATCGATTCGAGCAGCTGGAGGGAGTAGCAGAGCCCGAGCGAGGTCACGGTGCGTCCCGTGAGAAAGCGATCGAAGTAGCCGCGGCCATGGCCGAGGCGATAGCCCTGCCGATCGAAGGCGAGACCCAGAACCAGGACGACATCCACGACCTGCTCGATCTCGTCGTACGGGATCTCGGCCGCCCCTCGGGCCGGTTGACGGAGCCCAAAGGAGAGGGTTCGGAGCTCGCAGGGAAGCGGGTGCACGTGCAGCATCCCGTCGTGACGATCGGCCCTTGGAACGAAGACGGACTTCCCTCGGCGACGCAGTTGGTCGACGAGAGGCCAGGTGTCGACCTCCGAACCGAATGACAAACATGCCAGCACGCCTTCCGCATTACCGATCTCGGGAAGGTCAAGGACCCGCTCTCGAACCTCCGCCGAAGCAGTGCGCCGTGTCGTGGCGTCGGCTGCGTCGAGCTGCCGGTTCATTCGAAGTCTGAGGCGTTCCTTTCTTCGAGAGATCGCTCTGCTTCGGGTGACGTTCATGATGGGTTCCTCGGGCTCGGCACGGGTCGCCAGCTAATTAAAGTGTAAATCATCACCGCAACCTTGACAACTGACAAGGGAGTCGCTACTGTCAGCACCGTGGAGGACACCAGGCATGAGCCGACATCCAGCTTCTGACCCCGACTCCGTCCTCGGCGCCGGACTCGGCGAGAGCCAGCAGACGATCCTCGAGCTGCTGCTCCGTAGCGGTGAGGCGACTCTGGCGGACCTCGAGGCGAGCTTGGAGCTGGCGACGGAGACTCTTCGGGATCACCTCAAGGCACTCGGAGCCAAGGGGCTCGTGGAGCGGGCCGGGGTCCGCCGGGAGGGACCCGGCCGCCCCCACGTCGTCTACCGGCTCTCGAGCGCCGGTCTGGACCTCTTCCCCAAGCGGGAGGGAGAGCTTCTCCGGGAGCTCGCGACGTTCCTGCAAGACTCCGGAAACGTCCATCTCCTGGAGGCCTTCTTCGAGGCGCGGGTCCAGCGCAAGCGAGAGGTGTTGCGCCGCCGTGTCGCTCACCTCGAAGGGGTGGAGCGCACCGAAGAGGTGGCCCTGATTCTCACGGAGGAAGGCTTCATGGCCGAGATCGAGAGCACGGCCACTGGGTCTTGTCTGCGCCTCTGCCATTGCCCGCTGCGCGAGGTCGTGGCGGTTTCACACCTTCCGTGCCGAGCCGAGATGGCGCTCGTCGAGGAGCTCCTCGGGGAGCCGCTTCAGCGCCTGTCGTTCATGCCGGACGGCGCGAGCGCGTGCACCTACTCGATCGGCGAGTCGAAGGCGACGAACGAGGAGCTCGAAGCTCCGGACACACCTGCCAACTAGTCCCGAGAGGGATGGAGATCACGACATGAACATCACCGAAGAGACCAAGGTCGGCGAGATCGCTACCCAGCACCCCATGGCCACGCGTGTCTTCTCGAGGCACGGCATCGACTTCTGCTGCGGAGGCGGGGTGCCGTTACAGACCGCTTGCGAGCTTCGTGGGCTCTCGACGTCCGACGTCCTTGGAGAGATCGAACACGTCCTCGCGGGAAGCGATCCGGACCTGGATCGGTGGGACGAGGCGCCGGTGGCCGATCTCGTCCAGCACATCGTCGACGCCTATCACCTTCCCCTCCGGGAGGAGCTTCCGCGGCTGGAATCGATGGCCCGGAAGGTGGCCCGGGTGCACGGTGACAAGGACACCGAGCGGCTCGGAGGCATTCTCGAGACGTTCCTTCGGCTCGAAGCGGAGCTCGGGGACCACATGGCGCGGGAGGAGGACGTCCTCTTCCCAGAGATTCTGCGTCATGGGGAAGGCTCCGACCTGCCCGTCGAGCCGTTCGTCGACGACCACAGCGACGCTGGGCAGGCGCTCGCCGTGCTCCGCGAGCTGACCGACGACTATCAGGTCCCTGAAGGGGCGTGCAACACCTGGCGCGCGCTCTGGCATGGCCTGGAGGCCTTGGAGCAATCTCTGCACCTCCACATCCACCTGGAGAACAACGTGCTCTTCCCCAGAGTCGGTGGGGCGCACGCGACCGGGAGGTAGCACCATGACCCACATCATCACCGAGCCGTGCATCGGTGTGAAGGACACCGCTTGTGTCGACGTCTGCCCGGTGGACTGTATCTATGGGGCGGACGAAGACTGGGAGATGCTCTACATCCATCCCGAGGAGTGCATCGACTGTGGCCTCTGCGTCGACGCCTGCCCGGTGGCCGCAATCTTCCCGATGGAAGAGGTGCCCGACAAGTGGTCCGACTTCATCGCCAAGAACTACGAGCATTTCGGGCTCGACGCTCCCTGAGCGCCGGTCAAGAGGAGTTGGAGGTTCTCATGCGCAGATTCATTCTCGGCTGGCGACCCAACGTCGCTCGATGGGCGATTCTTCTCGTCCTCCTGACCGCCTTGACCGCCGGACCCGCTCTGGCGCACTGCGACTCCCTCGACGGTCCCGTCGTGACGGCGGCACGGAGCGCTCTCGAGAGCGGGGACCTGACGCCGGTCCTCAAGTGGGTGCTCCCCGAACACGAATCCGGGGTTCGCGAGGCCTTTTCTCGCTCGCGGAGCGTGCGCCAACAAGGACCCGAGGCTCGTGAGCTCGCGGACCGTTGGTTCTTCGAGACCGTTGTTCGGCTGCATCGCGCGGGAGAGGGCTTTCCCTACACTGGCCTCCAGCCGCAGGGCGCACCCATCGAGCCGGTCATCCTGGCTGCGGACTCGGCTCTCGCCAGCGGATCTGGCGACGAGCTGGTGCATCACCTGTCCGATGCCGTGGCCGAAGGCATCCGCGAGCGCTTCCGAGCGGCTCTGGCCGCCAAGGAGCACTCTGAAGACAGCGTCGAGGCCGGGCGGCACTACGTCGCCGCGTATGTCGAGCTGACGCACTACGTCGAGGCGCTCGACTCTCTGGTTGCCGGCCACGGCAATGTCCATGGTGCCGAAACCGACGACTCTCATGGGCACCGATGAGCCTGACAGTACTCGGTTCTTCGTAGGGCTGGGTAGAGGTATGGTCCGCATTGGTCGAGTAGGCTCGTGCCAGGAGCCGGGAGAGGACTGCGGAGATGGAGCAGACTGACCTACTTGCTTTCGGCGAGGCGCTGGCGATCGGCTTGCTGATCGGGGCCGAGCGCTACAAGGCGCGCGCTCCGGGGGAGAAGGAGTCCGCCGGCCTGAGAACCTTCGGCACCGTGGCGCTGCTCGGGGCGGTCGCCGCTCTGCTCGGACAATCCGCGATCACCATCAGCATCTTCGTCGCTCTCAGCGCCTTTCTGGCTCTCGGCTACTACCGCGCGCCGGGCGAGAGCATCGGTCTGACGACGGAGCTCGCGGCCCTGCTGACGTTCTGGCTGGGCTTCATCGTCAAGGACCATCCGATCCTGGGAGTGGGCACCGCCATCGTCGCGGCCATCCTCCTCGCCACGAAGAAGGTTCTTCACGGCTTCGTCCAGAAGCAGATCTCCGACGTCGAGCTCCACGACACGCTCAAGTTCCTCGCCGTCGTCTTCGTCATCTATCCGGTCCTCCCCCGGGAACCGATCGGAACGGTCGAGTTTCTCGACCTACGCAGCTTCTGGCTCCTGGTCATCGTCGTCTCGACGCTGAGCTTCTCCGCCTACGTTCTGTCTCGCGTTTTGGGAACCGAACGCGGGCTCCAGATCGGGGCTTTGGTGGGCGGTGTCGTGTCGACCACCGCCGTGACGGTCTCGCTGGCTCAGCGCTCGAAGGAGAACCCGAAGCTCTCGGGGCAGTGCGGCATCGCCGCCGTGATGGCGAACTCGGCCCAGCTTCCGCGACTCTTGATCCTCGTAGCGATCGTCAGCCTCGACCTCGCGCTGGTGGTCGCTCTTCCGTTCCTGGCCATGTTCGCGGCCGGCCTGGTCGGAGCCTGGCTCCTCGAGCGGCGGTTCCGATCTCAACGCGAGGCCTCATCGGGTGAGCTCCCACTCTCCAACCCCTATTCCTTCTGGCCCGCCCTCAAGTTCGCGCTCTTCTTCGTCGTGGTCTTGCTCGGTACCAAGGCGGTGACGATGATCTACGGAGAGTCGGGCATCTACATCGCGAGTGCCGTGGCAGGTCTCGGAGACGTCAGCGCCATCACTCTCTCGGTGGGTGGCATGGTGGACCATTCGTCGGTCTCGGCCGAGGCAGCTGCTCGCGCACTCTTGCTCGCGATCGCAGCCAACGCGTCTCTCAAGGAGGTCCTGGCGCTGATGAACGGCACGAGAGAGTTTGCTTTCTGGCTCGGAGGCGGGCTCCTCACGATCCTCGCCACGGGTCTCGTTGCCGTGTCGATGGTGACTCTCTAGCCAGTGAGTCCCAGTTCCTCTTCCCGCCGCCCGTCCCCCGACCTGGAGTTCCGTCATGAGTGAAATCCACGCCCTCACCGAGCGAGCCAAGGAGCTCCGCTGCCTGTACGCGATCGACGCGGTCGTCTCCGATCGTGGGCAGACACCGGCCATGGCGTTCCTGGGTGTTCTTCGGGAGATTCCCGCCGGCTGGCAGCGTCCAGAGACGACGGGAGCCCGGATCGACTACTTCGGGCGCTCTTACGTCGGCCCGGGATTCTCCTCCCAGGGCAGGTCCATGTCGGCACCGATCCCACTCTGGGGTGTCCAGGTCGGCCGCATCACGGTCAGCGATACCGACGAGGCCCTGCTCGGCGAGGACGCTCCCTTCCTTCAGGAGGAGGCGGAGCTGCTCGGTCGGATCGCCAACCGGCTGGGTGAATACCTGGAGTGGAAGCACACCGAGCTGATGGGTGAGCGCACTTCGGCCACCAGGAATCATTGGGCATGGCGGCACCGCTTCGCAGAAGCGCTGGCCGACAAGCTCGACCCCGAGAGGTTCGGCGTTTCGCGGATGTTCATTGGAGGAAGCACGGCCAGGGGCGACGCCGGGCCCGGCAGCGACATCGACTTGTACGTCGAGCTCCACGGCTCAGAGGAGCAGAAGAAGGAGCTCGCGACGTGGCTCGAGGGTTGGAGCCTCTGCCTCGGCGAGGTTGCCGTCCAGCAGACCGGGCAGCCGTTCCCCGGCGGGATTCTGAATGTCCAATGGTTGACGCACGAACCCAGCGTCCACCAACGCGCCGAAATGGTGGAGCTCAGCCTGAAGAGCTCCTGATCGTCGGCCGTCTCTCGCGTCTCGAGCTGCTACTCGACCGCTCGAAGAACCCTGGACGCGCCGGCTAGATCTTCCAAATCGAAGCGGACAAGCGCCAGCTCGGCCGTCGTGGGCGGCTCCGAAAAGATGGGTTCTCCCGAGTCGGTCTCGCCACGTGCCGGTGAGGCGGGCCGACTCGTGAACATGGCCGTGCAAGGCGAGCAGAGGTTGTCTTGCCTCCAGAAAGCGCCGCACAGCGATGCTCCCGATGTTCACGTCCAACGGCACGTGATCGACCATCTTGCCGTCCAGGGCGGCCCGGTCCAGATTGGTCTGATAGGGCGGGGCGTGGAAGAGAAAAACCGCCCGACTCAGGTCGTCCTGTCCGGCCAATCGCTCGAGGTCCTCGCGAATGGTCGCGTACTTCGCTACGGACGGCTCGATTGCGGTCGATCGCCAGCCGTCCTCCGGGGAAACACAACCCGGATCGACGTAGCGCGACACGTCGTAGCGTTCCCAGTCTTTCAACAGGAAGGGGCTCGGCGGAGTGTAGGAGTAGCCGTAGACCGAGCACGACCCGAGCTCCATCCGGCGCCCGTGAGCGTAGTGCCAGAGCCCGTCGGCGCCCAGGTCCAGCAGCGACTGCTCGTGGTAGCGGCCGTCGTCGTTGCCGAGGACGAGAAAGACCGCGGGGTAGTCTTCGCCCATCCGGTGGCGGAGCCGCTCGAACCCAGCGACGAAGACGTCTGAGAAGAAGTCTCCCGAGTCCGCCAGCTCTGCCAAGGGCCCGCAGAGAAGGTCACCCCCGAGAAACACCGCGGTCGGGTGCTCTTCCTCGATCGACTCGAAGAGCTTCGAGTAGCGACCGGCCTTTCCGTGAAGGTCCGCTGCGAGGAGGCATCGAGTCATCTACGTGCCTCTGCCTTGACCGCTGATTGGAACGCTCACTGCGACAGCGTAGGCCGACTGACCGTAGGTGACCAGGACCATCACTTGACCGGCGACGCTGAGAGCCAGGCCGGCGGCGGCCAGTCGGATCCCTGGTAGGGAGCCCGTGAGCGTGGCAAGCGACAGCATCCAAGGCCCGATCGCCCAGGTCCCTAGGACCAGGGCTTGGAGCAGCCGCCACGGGAGCCGATAGGGGACCGGTGGCACCTGGCGGTGCTTCCCGGCAGCATAGGCGCGCATCCACAGGAGCCATGGGACGAGTCGCTGTTCGATCGCCACGATGAGCTGGCCGAAGAACCCGAGAAGAACGAGGACGCCGTAGACAAAGACGAGCCCGGGTTGGCTCGATCCCAGGGCGAGCATGACCCCAATGCCGGTGGCGAGAAGGAGGCAGGCGACCGACGACAGGGCGCCGAACCGCGGAGGGTCGGGTCGTGACACGGCGAGCCCGGGTCGCTTCTGGTGGCGCAGCATCCAAGTCAGGGTCCCTGCGAATGCAGCGACCCCGCTGACCATGCCGAGGCCTCCGGCGAGGGCGAGCGCCTGGGATCCTCCGAGACGGCCCGCTCCGAACAAGGCGGCGCCACTGAACGTCAGCCCGGACGGTAGGAGCGCCAAGAGGCCGCTGGGCATGGCCGATGGCAGCACCATCGGCAGGAGTCTGTTGCCCACGGCCATGATCAACACCAGCACCCACCCTGCGAGGCCGACGTGAGCATGGGTCGTGACTCGGTCGACGACCGTACCGCCCAGACGAAGACCGGAGGGATCCGTAGCCTGCACGACCCCGAGAGCCACAGTGGCGGCCAAGCTCACCCACGCCATCGCGAACGGCGCCTTGGTCGCACCGGGCATCTTGGACCTGAACAGCGCCTTCGAGCTCTGCCAGGCGACCCAGCCGATTCCCAGGATCAAGAAGGGGGCGCCAGCAGCGGAGTCGCCAGGTCGACCGGCGAAGAAACCCCGCACCACCCACGCGGTACCGATGGCATAGAGGACGAGCGCGCCGAGATCGGCGGGGCCTTCCTGCATGCGGGCGCGAAAGGCGAACCCGGAGACCAGATAGAGACTGCCGAGGATCGTCGACGTCACGAAACCGAGAGTCAAGAGGTGAACGACGGCCACCACGGGCGGCGCTAGGGGACCGGTCAGGAGGAGCGCAGGCCACCAGGCTACGGTTCCGAGGGCCAGGAGCAGGCTCGTCAGGCCGAACAGCAAGAACCCCAACGGCGTCCAAAGCGGAGGGACCGGAGGGCGCTGAGAAGTCTCGGCGACCTGCTCGAGCTCGCCACGGCCCATTACGGATCCAAGGATCCGAGTCGTCCTTCTTCCGCGGGTCGCGAGTCGCCACTCGGAGCCTCGGCCGCGGCGCCGAGCTTGTGCTCGCGACAGATCAGCTCCGAGTCCGATTCGGAGAGCGCCTCCCCAGTCAGACCACAACGGAAGCCTGACGATTCGCGGCGGAAGAAGCGGCACGTGTGACACGTACCGAACGTCTTGTGCCCTGCCGCCCGCTGCATTCCGCCGAGGAGTCTTCGCAGATCCACAGACAGTCTCTCGGTCCATTCGCGGTCGTCGGCCAACGCCTCTTCGAGCGCGGGAGGTAGGGCCAGCTCCGCGCTCAGCGCCCGTCCTACCGGCGTCAGCTCCAACCGGACGACCCGACCGTCGTCGGGATCCGGGCCCTTCGTCAACAGTCCCTCGCGCTCCAAGATCTTCAAGGTCTGGGAGACCGTGCCCTTGGTCGAGCCCAGGAACTCGGCCACTGCGATCGGGGTGTCCGAGTAGCGATTGCACCGGGCGAGGTAGAGGAGCGCTTCGACCTGGACAGGGCGTAAGCCATGCCGCAAGCCTCGTTGGCGCACCTCCGTCCGTAGCAGCGTGCAGAGCCGCTCGAGGGTGTCGACGACCGGGGCGATGCTCATCCCTCGATGGTATCGAGTCGACATGACCTTGACAAGCGGCCGGGGCTCTTCTACAGTGGTATCGAGTCGATACCACACATCCAAAAGGAGACCATAAATGAGACTGACCCGATGCCTGATGCTTGCCCTCGCCTTCCTGGCTTTGTGCGGGCCTGGAGTCCAAGCAGCGACCGATGCCGTCGAGAAGCTGAAGCCTCAGATGATTCCGCCCCCTGCTGGCCCCGACCTCGATCTCGCGCGAGCCGTGGTCGAGTACCTTCCCGACCTGGAGCTACTGGTCTTCGAAGCAGAGGTTGCTGGCACCGCCGGTCGCACTGTCCCCGAGCCACGGGGCTCCATGGATGGCGCGCCGGTCCTTGGCTACGTGTTTCCCACGACCCTGCAGCCGTCGGACGTCG